>JAJAYT010000001.1 GCA_026786085.1 Microcoleus sp. CAN_BIN18
ATGCAGCTTAAATCCGAGTCAGCTAAAGCGAGCTCTCGGTATAAAACAGGCATAAATTCCACAGCCCGCTGCAAATTGTCCAGGGCCAAATCTGCAAAGCCCAGCAGTGCATAACAGCAAGCTTGATTGTAAAAAGCATTAGCAAAATTAGGACTTATTTCTAAAGCAGTTTCGTAGCAAGCGATCGCCTCCGAGTAGCTACCTTGTCGCGCCAATTCCACACCCCGATTGTACCAAATCAAATAATCCTCAACGGGACACTGAGATATAGGAGTGAACTTGGTATTTTTCTGATTTAAACCTACTAATTTCTCCAAAGCTACCTTGCGCTCTTCCACAGCTTCGGATCTGTCCGGTTTCAGAACGATCGATCGACTAAAACTCGCCACTGCTTGCTTGTAAAGTCCCATTGAGTTCGCAGCTATACCGCGATTGTACCAAGCCTTCGCATCGTCTGGGTTAAACTCGATCGCGCGATCGAAACTGTTGAGCGCCTGATAGTAAAGCTTGAGTTCCAACAGAGCATTACCTCGGTTGTACCACGCCCAAGCAGCCTCCGGGTGCAAACTTAAAGAGCGATCGAAACTCAGAACCGCCTTATAGTAAAGCCCCATATCGATCAGCGTCAGTCCCCGGTTGTGCCAAATACTCGCCGAGCATGGGTTAAACTCCAGAGCCCTGTCAAAACTGTTGAGAGCGTCCAAACGGCGGCCCAACTTTCCTAAAGCAATAGCCCGGTTGTGCCAGCCAAAGCTCGCATTCGGCTCCACAGCCAAGGCCTCATCAAAACTTTTCAGGGCATCTAAGTGCCGTTCTAAGTTCCCCAAAGCCATACCTCGCCCGAACCAAGCCTTATAATGATCCGATTGCAACTTCACAGCTCTGTCAAAATTCGCCAGAGCACTATCATGATCGTTACCTTCGAGGTGGCGCGAACCCAGATGGTAATACCAAGCCGCTTCCAAGTTTTGAATTAAGTTCATAATATCTCGCATCTATCTTAGGGATGATTATACATGAAACAATACGCGGAGTTAAACTGTAATTGCACTAAAATTCTGAAAATTTTGATACAAGGCGATCGCCCGTACAAACCGCCAGTAACAACCTCAACAATTTGCGATCGAAACTAACTATTTTCCTCTCATGAAATGCTCTTTCAGCTAACCGCACTCATCGCACTCTTGGAGCTGCTGCGAATCTCACGCTCTGCGCGAGTCACGCAACTATTACCGCATCCAGAATTGCGTTTGCAGTTACACAAAGAGTGCAAATCCCATAGTGCCAATAGCTCCAACTTCTGCTTACTTTCTTCAAGCAACCACAACCGTTGTTTGAGCATGATCGCTCAACAGCAACCTGCCAGCAGCATCAATACTAAAATCCTTCCCCAGCACAAAACCCTTGCCCATCAACCGCTTGCAAACAACCAGCGCCGTAATCCGGCGAATTTCTTCCATCACGTCAGCAGGAATCAAATAACTCAAACTCCAGATCACCGACTCGCAGTCAGACCAAATCAAACGCTCAATACTGACAATCATCAAAGCAGCTACACTGTCAACAGAGAGCCGCCCTCTGAGATCCGCAATCAAATCTTTACCAATTAAGCTATTGCGAGTCATCATCGCCCTAGCCATCTTGCCAATTTCTTGTTCTAGTTCTAAATGATTCATGCTTAGCACTGGCTGTTATGTTTTTAAAGCATTACTGGGAGTAAAAATAGTAGCCGCTACCAGGCTCTGCCCTAGCGTCGCTGGCGCAGCCTCTACCGCAACTCCTTTAACAAAGTATACCTAAAGAAAGATGAAAAATGTATCTAAAGGCAGATACTAAATTTATTTATTGTAATAATAGATCAACTAATTCCCACAACATTTGTTACGAGCAGCGAATTGAGTATTTGTGCTCGATCGCGCAGGCGAGTAAGGTCAGTCGATTTGAGATTTGAGATTTGAGATTTGAGATTTGAGATTTAAAAGGGCAGATAAATGTGAGAACTTAAACTTTGCTCTAAAATTTTTAGCCCTCGACGACAGGAATCGCCAGCCTGTATCAGTTTTTGGGCGGGGTCAAAGATTGGTAAATTGGCTACATAATAAGGAAGTAGTTACTTCGGATAAAAAACAACAATGGCTGCAAACCAGGCAGACATCGATATTGCCCTATTTATCGACCACGCCCTGATCGACCCAAGCGCCACCCCAGAGCGAGTAGAAAACTGCTGCCAAGAAGCAGAAAGATTTGGGTTTCCCACAGTTTGTGTGTATCCCGCCTACGTCCGACAAGCCGTAAATCTCCTGCACGGCAAAAAGCCCAAAGTCTCAACTGTCATAGCTTTTCCCACCGGAGCAACGACATCAACAGTAAAACTCTACGAAGCCCTAGAAGCCGCAGACAATGGAGCCGTGGAGTTAGATGTCTGCGTGAACTTAGGATTATTGAAAGCTGGAAGAATGGACGAATTTCACCGGGAACTAGCTGAAATTTGCGAAGAAACCGGACTAACCATCAAAGCTATTATCGAAAGCTTGATGCTTTCCGATGCCGAAAAACAATTAGCGGCTGAGATTTGTATGGAAGCGGGCGCGGCTTACATCAAAACTAACTCCGGCTTTTTTGGCGCGGCGACAGTTGAAGATGTGGAGTTACTGAAGGAAATTACTAAGGGAAGGGTTGGTATTAAAGCCGCCGGAGGAATTCGTACTCACGAACAAGCTTTAGATTTGATCGTCGCTGGTGCAACTCGTTTGGGGACTTCTCGTGGCCCGGAATTGATCCGTCAGCGCGATCATTTAGATAAGAATCATTAGTCATTGGTCATTGGTCATTGGTCATTGGTCATTGGTGTTCCTTATTCACGCTTGACTTCAAAATCCATCCGTTACATCCGTTATACAATCCGTTGCCGAACTTTTTCCTTCGCAAATGACTCGAACTTACAAAGCAACTGGAATCAATCTCAAGAGTGCGCCGATCGGCGAATCCGATCGCCTGCTGACAGTTTTGACACGGGAATTCGGCTTAATTCGAGCCGTAGCACCGGGTGTTCGCAAACAGCGATCGAGCATTGGCGGTAGAAGCGAGTTATTTGTCGTCAACGAATTGCTCATTGCCAAAGGTCGATCGCTCGACAAGATCACCCAAGCCAGCACCGTCGAATCCCATCCGGGTTTGAGCCGCAACCTCGGAAAACTCGCAGCCGCGCAATATCTCGCCGAATTGGCGATCGCCAGCGCCCTTTCCGACGAGCCGCAAGAATCACTCTTCTTGTTGCTGGGCGAACACTTGAGTCGTTTGGAGCGTTTGTCCGATCGCACAGAAATCCAATCCGCCGCCGTGCTTGTCGCCCACCTCGCCCAAGGTATTTTTCACTTGCTAGCCCTAGCAGGCCTCGCGCCCCAAGTCCAAGTCTGCTGCGCCACCAGACAACCGCTCATCCCAAATTTCACCGATCCGAACTGGAAAACCGGGTTTAGTATACCTTCTGGGGGAACCTTCAGCTTGTCCGAGCTAGCTAACTTAGAGGCAGAACTCTCTTCGCAAACCGGTAGCTTGTACAGATCCGCTTCCCGTTCTCCGCAAACAAGTAACAGCAAACACTTGACAAATTTCCACATAACTGCTATGGAATTAGCAGCGTTGCAACAGTTGGGTAGTGCAGAACTAGAAGAAGGGATTACCGATCGCACGGCTTGGATGTCAGTCGAAAATATTTTGCGGCAATATGCCCAGTATCATTTAGGTTGCACGATTCGGTCGGGAAGCTCGATCGACACCTATTTGGAGAGTTTTGAGTTTTAAATTTTGAATGTTGAGTGAAAATCTCACCCCAGCCTGCGGGATATCCGAACCTCTAAGCAATTTCAGGTAAATGCTCAAGATTCTTGCAAAACTAGATAATAAGAAAAGTTACGAGTTATTAAAATTAGAGGTTAACGCCTCAATTTGAAATTCCCATCCCCCCAAACTCAACCATCCCAGGCGACCATCCCCCAAATCCTATGATGCGACTGTCCGATACTGATTTGAGAATATCTGTTTTAGCTGTGACCCACCACAAGATGGAAGAAAGAGAAAATTTTCCAGATTTTCAGTCTGATCCCGTTTTGACAGATCGACAATGGAGCAACGTCCAAGACCCAGAAATGGATAAATATCCCACAACTCCAGAGTCAAGCAACGGCAAAAGCCAACAACCCGCAGCCATCCCCCCGCTGCCAACAGCAGAGCCAGCAGTTGCCGAAACTCCCGAAAAAGAAACAGCATTTCTGCCAGTTCTGAAAAACCGCAATTTTCTAGCATTGTGGAGCGGGCAGATTTTCTCCCAACTAGCAGATAAAGTTTATCTCGTACTGACGATCGCCCTCGTGGCCAGCCGGTTTCAAGCGCCCGATCAAACCATCAGCAGATGGGTATCAGCAATTATGATCGCCTTTACCATTCCTGCGGTGCTGTTCGGGGCTGCTGCGGGCGTGTATGTCGATCGTTGGTCGAAAAAAGCCGTGCTCGTAGTCACAAACCTGCTGCGCGGAGGCTTAGTGCTAACATTACCCCTGCTGTTGTGGCTCTCCGACGGGTTTGAACTCGGTCAACTGCCACTCGGATTCTGCTTGCTGCTGCTAGTCACATTCCTAGTTTCCACCCTAACTCAATTTTTCGCCCCAGCAGAACAGTCAGTAATTCCGCTAATTGTGGAACGTCGTCACCTGCTTTCGGCAAACTCCCTCTACACCACAACCATGATGGGTTCGGTGATTATTGGCTTTGCAGTCGGAGAACCCTTACTAGCTTTAGCCGACAACCTATTTAGCAACCTCGGCGGCGGACTCGGCATCGGCAAAGAATTATTAGTCGGCGGAAGCTATGCCTTCGCCGGAGTGCTGTTGCTGTCGATGAAAACAGGCGAAAAAACCGAGGTGGAACATGAACCGCCACACCCCCTAGCAGATTTGAAAGACGGGCTGCGTTACATCAACGATCAACCGAAAGTCCGCAATGCTTTAATTCAACTAATTATTCTATTTTCGATTTTTGCAGCCTTAGCAGTTCTAGCGGTGCGACTGGCAGAAATCCTCCCCGGTATGAGAGCATCGCAATTTGGCTTTTTGCTGGCTGCGGTGGGCGTTGGGATGGCTGTTGGAGCGACGACTGTTGGCTATCTCGGCCACAAATTTTCTCACTCTCAACTCAGTTTAATCGGATCAGTTGGCATGGCAGTTGCTCTGATGGGCCTTTCTGCATTTACACACCATTTGTGGATCTCGGTGCTATTCATTACCATGTTGGGTTTATTTGCCTCACTTGTGGGAGTGCCGATGCAGACGACAATTCAAGCAGAAACCCCGGAAGAAATGCGGGGAAAAGTCTTCGGGCTGCAAAACAATGCCACTAATATCGCTTTGAGTTTACCATTGGCTTTGGCGGGAGTAGCCGAAACCTTTCTGGGTTTACCTACAGTATTTTTGGCTTTGGCAGGATTGGCGATCGCAGGTGGTGTCTTAACCTGGTATATTTCCCGTAGCACTAATAGCAAAGTCGATCGAATCTAAAAAATAACAAACTCTGATTTACTCGAATGCACATCGCTTGGCTAGGAAAAAAATCACCTTTTTGCGGTAATGTCACTTACTCCAGGGAAGTCACCAACGCATTATTAGACCGGGGATACCAGGTTAGCTTCTTGCACTTTGCCCAAGAAGCAGGCCCACTCGACAGGAATAATACGGCGTGGAGCTTGGTAAATGGGAAATGGGGAGCGTCTATGTCTCCAACCTCATTTACTAATTCGCTCCCGCCGGCAAGTTGCAACGAAGTTTCTTTACCCTGTCACTACAAATCGCAAATTTATACGATTCCCACTCTCAAATCTCGCACAGTGTTGATGAAGTCTTTGCGACGGCTGAAGCCGGATGTTGTTCACGCTTCCCTGACGCTTTCGCCTCTAGACTTTTTGCTGCCGGAAATTTGTCAAGAGTTGAATTTGCCTTTGGTGGCAACTTTTCACCCGCCGTTCGATCGCAAATTGCGCAATTTAACATCGGGAACCCAACACCTGATGTATCAACTGTACGCTCCGTTTTTGGCTCACTACGACTCAACGATCGTATTTTCTTACATTCAGCGGGATATTTTGGTGAAGTTGGGAGTGCCGGAAGAACGGGTAGCGGTGATTCCTAACGGTGTAGACGCGGTGAAGTATTCGCCCGGGCCTTCGGGGTTGAAGTCGGAGTTAAAGGCAGATCGCATTTTTGTCTACCAAGGCCGCATTGCCCCGGAGAAAAATGTCGAGGCTTTGCTGAAGGCTTGGAAAGAGTGCAATTTTGGGCCTGGTAACGTATTGGCGATCGTAGGTGACGGGCCCCTAGCCGCGTCGCTGCAACTGTCCTACGGCGAAGAGGAGGGCATTGTGTGGCTCGGATTTGTCGCCGAGGAGGAGCGCCGGATCGAAATTCTGCGGGGTGCAGATGTATTTATTTTGCCTTCTTTGGTGGAGGGATTGTCGCTGTCGCTGCTGGAAGCGATGGCCTGCGGTTTAGCTTGTTTGGCAACGGATGCGGGTGCTGACGGGGAGGCTTTGGAGGAAGGCGCAGGGGTAGTTTTGAACACTCAGCGGGTGCGGAGTCAGTTGCAAACTTTACTGCCGCTGTTTTGCGATCATCCTGAGTTTGGAATTTTGCTTGGTCAAAAAGCGCGCCAACGGGCGATCGAGCGGTACACTCTCAGTCAGAATATTACTGAGTTGGAAAAGCTGTATTCACAGATTTTGCAGAAGCAGCGCGTGCCACTTCGGGGCTTAGCATAGGGAAGGAAGAAGGAAGAAGGAAGAAGGAAGAAGGAAGAAGGGGGGAAGGAAGAAGGAAAGAGTGCCGTGTGGTTCGTAGTGCGGACTTTAGTCCGCTCTTTGGCTGCGGACTTTAGTCCGCACTACGAACCGGCGATATTGGTATTACTCGTTTACTCGTTATGGATTCCCAGGCTCTCTCTGCCTGGGAACCAGTCAACGAGGACTAACATTAAACGCCAATTGCGATCGATAAAAACAAACATCAAACTCCATAAAGAAATTCACCTGCCCCAAAATCAACGGTACATTTTCAGCCCGAGTCCAAGCAAACACAAGCTGCACGGGTTCAAACTGCCCAACCTGTCCCTGCATCACCACGACGCGCGCCTCATACTGTGCCAAATTTCCCGTCAAACTAAGAACCGTAGTCTGCCGCTCCCATTCATAACCAAGTTGGACACCCGCGTTATAGGGTAAAACATTCACGCTCGCCCCCGTATCCAGTAGCCCAGAAACTTTCACAGAAGTATTCTGATAAACTAAAGTAATCGGCAAAATAGGGCGAAATCCAATTTCCCCTAAAGCATTATTAACAGATACAAAAGAAAATCGTTCCACATTACTCATCCTCTTGGGCTTTCGATTGCTTTAAAACTTCCAGCATCGTCTGTGCAGCATCAAACGCATCATAGGGAGACCAAACTTCACACACCGCACCAGATGCGATCAAATCCTGTTCCTGACTCTTCATACATCCTATGAGTATTTGCAACGTCACTTCCTCCACAGAAAGACCTCGCCGCTCAGCAGACTGTAAGAGATATTGCTCCAATTCAGGTGATAGATTCAGCGTCAAATTCATAAACTGCTCCTATTTGTTGATAATTGCTGCGTTAAAACCTTCAATCTTCAATCTAAAATGGTCTAACTTCCTGGGCGCAAATAGTCAAAAAGTCGTAGCGTAGCGGGGCGTAAGCCATCGCCCGAATCGGCCCGAATCAAAGCAACCACAACATCCGGCAAACTTCCCAAACTCGGATACACCAAATAACGCGGTTCCCAACGCGGCCCAAACTTATCTTTAAAACTATGCAATCCCTTAAAATTATAAAACTTACTCAAGTGATCCGAAAGATAAATTAAAACCTTTTCCAACCGCCCGGATTTCTCAGCTTCTCCGACTCCCGCCAAAGCCGACAAACCTAAATCAAATTCTGCATATCCCAATTCTTGACAATGCTGCAACATCGAAGCAAACAAACACTCCATCGTCCCATTTTCGACCTCAGTGCGACGGCGCATTAAATCAACTCCAACCACTTGATTTACCACCGATATCATATTAGCAAAAGCAATAATTTCACCGTCGGGTGTATGAATAGCGACGACGCGAGTTTCCCGCAAATATGTCTCATCAAACCAACCTACAGAAAACTGTTTTTCCTCGCCCTGAACCATTTGCAGCCACTCGTCGCTAACAGCTTTCATTTGCCGCATCAATTCCAAACTTAAAGGAGGTTCATAAAATTCGACTTTATGCCCGGCTTTTGTCAATCGGTTGATAGCAGTTCTCAAGTTTTGATTAGCCTTGCCTTTGAGAGTAAAACTTTTGAGATCAACAATGGCTTCCTCGCCAATTTGCACCACTCGAAAACCGAGATTAGAATACATTTCTAGATCGTTGGGCAAAGTTTGATAAAATGCCGGATACCAGTCATTGCGATCGCAAAACTCTTGAAACCCCAGAATTGCCTCTTTGCGGTCTTCTGCGGGCCCGATGGGGTCTCCAAGGGCGATCGCACCTCTACCTTTAGGCACATAGGCGATCGCACTTTTGCCCGAAGGACTAAAATAATAAGATTTATCCTCAAGCAACGTCAGTCTCGCTAGCGTTGTCCGCCCGTATTCTGCGACAACTTGTTGAGCTTTATTCCGTTCCGAAATACTTCCCGAATCTCGCAGCAGCACCGGCCGCAGCAGCATGAAAAGTGCATAACCAATCGTTACCGCACCCACAGCATAAATCGAATCTGCGAAAAAATTAGCAAATCGAGTTTTCGGAACCAAACCCGCATTGTCCGCCGTAAAAAACATGGCAAAAGTCTGGAATATAGCATCGTCCCAATCAAAATTAACTGCTCGTTCGTTAACTTCAAAACGCCCATCCAGAATGTAAAAACCCGCCGTTCCGTAAGCGAGGGTAAACAGCAAAGCCCCCAGCAAAACTCGGATTCCTTGAGCAATTGAAGGGCGATCCGATTTAGCAGTAAACGTCTTCCGCATTACCAACAACTGAAACAGCAGCACCCCAGAAAGCAAACTTTCTTCAATATCCAATCCCTTGACTAAATGAGTTACAATAGAAGCAATTAACAATCCCACCGTCAGCAACCAAGCAATCCGCTTGCGTCGTAACAAATTAGTTGCCAGAGTTAGCAGCATAAATCC
>JAJAYT010000002.1 GCA_026786085.1 Microcoleus sp. CAN_BIN18
AAAATTAACAGAGCCCCACAAGCAGTTGCGATATTTCAATCCCACAGTTGAGGCGCGCCGCAGATATCGTCACACAGTCTGGTTTCCCTCGGCGGCGGGGACAGCACTCCGGTATCATTCGGATCTAACCGAATTTGACTGTTGACTAATGAATGAGGACTAATGACTAAAGACTGATTCACAACTCGTCTAGCAACCACTCCGAGGCCCTTTCACCCAAATCTAGGGGAAGACTGACAGCTTTGCCCAAACGGGGGCGATCGCGAGTAGTTACAATGAATTCTCTCACCTTTTCCGTGCTGCCCCAGCCGTTGAGGTAATTTGCCACCGCATCCAAATGCTCAAAATAATCAGCCTCCGTCATCGGAAACGACGCCTGTTCCAAATATTTCCACATTATCTGTACAAAAATCTTGCCCCGCGCCCGCCGCAATCTGACATCGTAAGATTTTCCCCATTTTTCCAGCAATAGCTGGTGTAAATCCTTGCCTGTCATGGTTTCTCCTGAGTTAATCTCTTAAACAATAAAAGACAAAGTTCAAAAAATGTAATAATACTCTAATAAAGGCTGGAAGGCGCATTCTTACAAGGAATTTTCGCTGCCTCAAATTTGTGCGAGCAGATTAGCACCGATCCTCCGAGTTGTCTGCACGTACAGATTCGCTAACAGCTAACAAACAAACGTAACTTAAAACCGTAAAGGCAGGTCATGGCTCAATCTTCTGCTGGAAATCCCGATGTCCCCGATATGGGGCGTCGCCAATTTATGAATTTGCTGACGTTCGGTACAGTCACAGGTGTGGCACTGGGCGCACTCTATCCCGTTGTCCAGTATTTTGTTCCTCCGTCGAGTGGGGCAGCCGGTGGCGGTGTCACAGCTAAAGACGCTTTGGGCAACGACATCATCGTTAGCACATATTTGACTTCGCACCCTGCGGGCGATCGCACTTTAGCCCAAGGCCTCAAAGGCGACCCCACTTATCTTGTGGTGAAAGAAGACTTATCTCTCGCCGAATACGGCATCAATGCAGTCTGCACTCACTTGGGTTGCGTCGTGCCTTGGAATGTTAGCGAAAATAAGTTTATCTGTCCTTGCCACGGTTCTCAATACAACAGTGAGGGCAAAGTGGTACGCGGCCCCGCGCCTTTGTCTCTGGCCCTGGCCCACGCCACTGTCGCAGATGACAAGATTGCTTTTACCACTTGGACAGAAACTGATTTCCGCAACGGCGAAGCACCTTGGTGGTCTTAGTTGTGAGTCATTAGTCATTAGTTAGCAGTTAGTAGTTAGTAGTTAGTAGTTAGTAGTTAGTGGTTAGTCGTTAGTCGTTATTAGTTAGTTTCAATAACTAATAACTAATAACCAATAACTAATAACTAATAACCAATAACTAATAACCAATAACTAATAACTAATAACTAATAACTAATGACCAATGACCAATGACCAATGACTAATCACTAAATTGTCTGAACCTTTGAGATTGAATACTCTAATGCCACAAATTAATTTATCTGCGATATTTCGCCACAGTGCCAAGACGATCGCCAAAACTGCCTTAATTGCGATCACTGCCGCAGGATTTTTCCTCACCAGCGACATTGCACTTCCCCAAGCAGCATTTGCTTATCCTTTCTGGGCTCAGCAATCAGCACCAGCTACTCCCCGCGAAGCAACTGGCAAAATTGTTTGCGCCAACTGTCACCTCGGTGCAAAACCGACAGAAGTTGAAGTCCCCCAATCTGTTTTACCTGACACAGTTTTTGAAGCTATTGTCAAACTTCCTTACGATACTAGCGTGCAGCAAGTTGTCGGCGACGGTAGCAAAGGTGGCTTGAATGTCGGCGCAGTTGTGATGTTACCCGAAGGTTTCAAGATTGCTCCCGCTGACAGAATTCCCGCAGAAATGAAGGCAAAAGTCGGCGATCTTTACTTCCAAACTTACAGCGAAACCCAAGAAAATATTATTTTAGTGGGCCCACTGCCAGGGGAACAGTACAAAGAATTGGTATTCCCAGTTTTGTCCCCAAATCCTGAAACTGACAAATCCGTTCACTACGGCAAATACCTAATCTATGTCGGCGGAAATCGTGGTCGTGGCCAGGTTTATCCGACAGGCGCCAAGAGCAACAATGCTGTTTATAATGCTTCGGTAGCTGGCAGCATTTCTAAGATTGCCACACCAGAAGATGGCGGTTATGAAGTGACAATTCAACCGGCAGAAGGTGCCGCGGTTGTTGATGCGATTCCAGCAGGCCCAGAACTGATTGTTACTGAAGGACAAACAGTTGCAGCCGGCGAACTTTTGACGAACAATCCTAATGTTGGTGGCTTCGGTCAAAAAGATGTGGAAATTGTGCTGCAAAGTGCCACCAGAGTTAAAGGATTCATCGCTTTCTTGGCTTTGACTATGCTGGCTCAAGTTATGCTGGTTCTGAAGAAGAAACAGGTCGAAAAAGTTCAAGCTGCTGAAATGAATTTCTAAGCGCGGCTGTAATTAGTTGGGTGGGTGCTGGTGTACGCACCCAACTATTAGGTAAGTAGGGCGGGGAATACCCGCCTTATTCTTTGATAAATAATCAGTAAAATAATGCCAATTGATGAGAAAATAATTCAAGTAGGCGCGCTGGAATGGTTTTATCGGGAAACAAATCCGGTTAACGAAAGTGATAAACCACCAGTGTTGCTGCTTCATGGTTTGCCTTCCCAAAGCTTTACCTGGACTGCTCTGATGCCGGATTTGGCAGCCCAGGGATTTCGATCGATCGCCCCTGATTGGGTGGGCTACGGGCGATCGACAAAACCAGACAAACGCGACTTTGCCTACACTCCCGATGCCTTTGTTGATGCCCTCAGTGGCTTTATTGAAACACTACAATTAGACAAATTTTCCCTAGTTGTCCAAGGATTTTTAGCATCTGTCGGCATTCAATACGCTTTACGAAATCCCGATAAAATTGAGCGTTTAGTGGTCATAAATACACCCGTTTCAGCCGATATCAAATTGCCTTGGAAAATGCAGCAGTTGGGGCTGCCTTTTATTGGCGATATGATCACCCAAGACCCACTTTTGGTGGACAGAACCCTCGAAGGCGGAAGTCGCATCAGGCTATTAGACAAGGATTTAGATGTTTACCGGCGCCCGTTTTTGAAGAGTTCGGATGCGGGGCGATCGCTAATGAATACAGTCCGTAACATTCAATTGCCAAAATCAATGGCAGAAATTGAATCCGGCTTACAAGGATGGACACAACCAACCTTATTTGTGTGGGGTTTAACCGACCCTTGGCTGACTGTTGAACCAGCTAAAAAATTAGTCGGTTCCATGAAAAATGCCGAGTTAGTCACCCTAGAAGAAGTGGCGCATTATCCTCAAGAACATTGGTCAGAAAAAGTTGGCGAAGCTCTGATAACTTTTCTGCGCCGTCAGGAGGTAAAATAATATTTTGTACCTAACTCTCGGTGCGTAGGGGTGGTGCTCCGTACCCGCCCGCAACGAGAAATCACAAATCACAAATCACAAATCGATATGACTCGTCCCCGTTCATTTTTTGCCTTGATGATGGCGTTTATGATGGCATTTCTGGTTAGTTGCAGTAGTGTCGAAGCAAAAGTTCCAACGACTTACACAGCAGCCCAGATCCAGCAAATTCAGCGCTTTGTTCCTACCCTGACAGAATTTCGATCGCGCATGGACAACTTAGGAACCCTAATTCAAAACAGAAATTGGATTGATACCAGAACTTACATTCACGGGCCTATGGGCGACTTGCGCGGCACCATGAAAAGCGTATCTGCAACTTTGTTGCCAAAATCTCAACAAGAAGCTGTTGATTTGACCAAGAGTTTGTTTGCCGGTTTGGTTGAGATTGACAACGCTGCTAAAGCGAATGACTATGCGAAAGTCACGGCTAGCTATCGCAAAGCTGTGAATAATTTCGATACCTTCTTGCAGCTAATTCCTAAAGTAGCAGACGGCGGTTGAAACCGCGGCTATACACACGAAGATCAGACGTACGGTTGAAACCGCGTCTACACAAACGATGTCCGCCGGACGCGGACTGAAGATCGGACGTACGGTTGAAACCGCGTCTACACAAACGATGTCCGCCGACGCGGACTGAAGAAAATAACGTAAAACATAATTTTTACTGCCCGTTCTTCAACCCGCGGAGGCGGGTTTTGTTTGTATAGACGCGGTTTTTAACCGCCCTGTCTTCTTCATGGTCTTCTTCTATAAAATCTAAAATCTAAAATCTAAAATCGAATGATTCGCATTGCAATTATTGGTTGCGGTATTGTCGGGGCGTCGATCGCCTTTGAACTCAGCCACTATCCCGAACTAAAAGTCACTGTATTCGACAAACAGCCGCCGGCACAAGCATCCACGGGTGCAGCCCTCGGAGTTTTGATGGGAGTTATTAGCCACAAAACTAAGGGTAGAAGTTGGAAATTGAGGGAAACCAGCCTTCAGCGCTACGAAACTTTGATTCCTGAATTGGAATCAATGACAGGGCGGAAAATTCCGTTTAACAGACAGGGAATTTTGATGCTTTGTTCGGAGGGAGAAGATTTAAGTAAGTGGAAAAAGCTAGCAGCAACTCGCGAGTCTCAAGGTTGGAAATTGGAAATTTGGGATGTGCAACGAGTCCGCGATTTTTGCCCTCATCTTGAGTTAAATGATAAGATTATTGCAGCAATTTATTCACCTCAAGACCGGCAAATCGATCCGATCGCGCTAACTTTGGCTTTGGTGGATGCTGCTGAACGGAATGGGGTGATGTTTGAGTTTGGGGTGGAAGTTGAAGGGGCGGCGATTGCTGCTAGTGGCGAGTTCGATCGACTAATTGTGTCGGCTGGTTTGGGTTCTGCGGCTGTCACTGCATCGTTAAATCAATTGGTTGACATTCGCCCGGTGTTGGGACAAGCTCTGCATTTGCGGTTGAAACATCCTTTGGGAAACCCAGATTTTACGCCAGTAATTACTTGCGATGACGTTCACATTGTGCCTTTGGCAAATCAAGAATATTGGGTGGGGGCGACGGTGGAGTTTTCGGAAAATGGCGGGGAAATTCAGGCGAATGCTGATATGTTGGAGAAAGTGATGGCAATGGCGAGATCCCTTTGTCCAGCCCTAGCAGAAGCTGAAATCATCAAGCAATGGTCAGGATTGCGCCCGCGCCCCGAAGGGCGGCCAGCCCCAATTATCGAAGCGCTTCCCGGTAACAGCAAGGTTTTCATCGCTAGCGGCCACTACCGCAACGGTGTACTGCTAGCCCCTGCAACCGCGCGATCGATCCGAGAGATGATTTTGCAATAATTAACAAATTGTTAATACAATAAATAAAGCCATTCATATCTTACATCAAAAAAGGTCCGACAAACCTTTAGGAAAACCCCGCTCCTTGTGGCGAGTAATATTATTGTCAGTAGTTAGCTTAATGCTATATTACGGCTGGTACAAATGGATTATCCAAGAAGAATTGCGCCGCTATAACGGCAGCGGTTGGTCGGGAACACTTTGCTTATTGCCCTTTGTTTTAGGAGTAGCAGTCCCCCAAGCTTTGCGGCTATTCGATCCCGATGTTCCCGGATGGTTTGGTTGGTTTTCCTTCGTAGGAATTGCTTGGATTTACATCGTGCAGTTCAAACTTTACAACACCGTTAACGAATTGTACCGCCAAGAAGGAATCAAAGAACCGCTAACAGTTTGGTGGATTTTTGTACCAGGTTTAAATTTAATTGTCGGTTTGCGGCAAATTCATTTTCTCAGCCAGTTTTGGGCGAGAAAACAGGGCATTGAAGTTAAGGATAACTTAGCCGAAAGCATTCCTTTTCTGTCAGCTAACGCTTAAGGTGTATTAAGGCATCTGCACTTTTTGCTGCAATTTCACTTGAACTTGCAGCGATCGCAAGTTGATTAATTTATCTTCCCTTGGCTAAGTCGGCATAGATGATGATTTCCCAACCCAAGATCAGCAGTAGGAGTAGCTCAATCCCACCCAGAATATGGATGGCTAAAGCTGCACCAGGTACTAATACCCAGAAGGCAGCCAAGGCAATGATTCCTGACACGACGAAGGTAAGTTCATCAACAATCAGTTGCTCAATCTTGCGGCGCGATCGGCGAGGATCGCTCCGGTGGGCAATTTCCCAGCCAAATAGAGATTCCACGTCTGTGTATCCAATCTTTTCTTTGACTTTTTCGACCAAGGTAAGCCGAATGTAGCGCCCGATCGCACTGATCTTTTCATCATTTATTAGGTACGTCCAGCCGAGAATCAAGGAAGCCCAGGGGAGGATTAGAAAGGCGTAGTAGTTGGCGGAGTTGGTAGCTGCAAAGGACACAACTGTACCGAACAAACCCAAGGTGACGTAGAGGAGATTGTCTCGGAAGCCAATCCGCTGGGTTTGCTCGGCTTTGAGTTTGTCATATTCTAGCAGCCACACTTTCAACATTGGGTCTTCAGTCATTTTGTTCTCCGATCGCTTTTACTGTCATTGTGCGCGATCGCCGCACTGACGGGCGAGAACGGCTCGAACGACCAGTTCCATTGCTTGGTGGTGAAGGGCTTCTACTGTCTGCATTTTTTGACGATCCGTGCTTTGGGAGTGCCGAACTCAACTACAGACACATAGCCAGGAGCTACGTCATCTGAAGGGCGGATTTGTTCTAATTTTATGTTAACTCTGACTTGGTGCGGCGACTGCGCAACGTTCTTCTGGGAGCAATGTAGAAACCAGATCGATTCGGTTTTCGATCGAGTGTTTCTAATGCAGACAGAGTTTCTCTGAGATTTAAGGCAAGTAGATGCTCGAATATCTGTAAACCAATATCGCGGTATAGGGGCTGACGATGTAGTTGAATGGCGATTGTCGTTAAACTTTCTGCGATGAATGCTGTTGATGGCGCTGGATTAGTAGCGTCTGCAAAAATGTCAATCAAACTCTGACAGACTTTAGCCACAATCTCAGGATGGCTGTCTACTAACTCCTTTGTTTCAATAATTTCAGTCAGATCGTTGGCAGCTTCCAAAAGTATGCCCCGATTCATGCAGATTGCTTCAACGATCTTCAACATCCCACGATTCAGTTGAAAGCGATCGCCACTCCGGCCGAAAACGCTTGCTACAGCGTGCTGGATAGACGTGTTAGAGGAAGAGGCAAGGGTATAGAGAATCTCTGCTGCGATCGCTCGACATTTTATTTGAATCCACAAATGACTTGCTGCGTGAGCGAGTCCACAAAGAATTGCTTCATTGTCTCGATCGGTAAGGTGATGGCGAATCCTCTCAACTGACCATTCATCCTGATATTGAAGGTATTGAATTAGTAGCAATTCACCATACGCTTGCTGAGACAAGTTAGCAGAAGTGTTGAATGATAGAAAAAGATTGCCAGGATTGGCAAACAAATGTATAATGACAGAGCTATAAAATATTAAAAATCAACTAAAATGCTATTTTCTAACTTCCCCAAAATTGTGAAAAGGTAT
>JAJAYT010000003.1 GCA_026786085.1 Microcoleus sp. CAN_BIN18
ACCCAATGGTACCACCCAATCCCAAATTTGGCCAGCCAAATTTACAAAACATGGCCGACCCCCCACCCAAAAAAAACCGGGGCGTCGGGGGCACTTTCGCCCGCCCACTTGTGGCGCACAAACGGCCACACTACGAACCAATCTTAGATATGTCAATCGACCGGACACGATATCAGTCGATCGAAGCGGAACGGTCAAAACTCTACAAAGCTACTGCTCGATCTGAATTAAATTTAAGCTAATTTGGTAGCAGCTAATAAATAGTAGGTCAGGGCGATCGGTGTATTCAACTCTAGAGCAAAAGTACCAGCGACTGCAAACACAGTTAACGGGCGGCATCATCGCCCTTGGCGGCATTTTCTGCACGGGTACTCTCTGGTATTGGCAGATCGAAAAATGGTCTCTGCTTGATGCCGCTTACATGACCGTATTTACCTTAGCAACGGTGGGCTACGGCGAACTTCACCCCCTCGGTAAACGCGGGCGGATGTTTACCATCTGCCTAATTTTGATGGGCGTGATTGCTATTGGTTTCATCGTCAACCGCTTTACAGAAGCGCTGATTCAAGGATATTTTCAAGAAGGAGCAAGAATTAGGCAGCAGCGGCGTTTGGTGGATTCTTTGATCGGACATTACATTCTCTGCGGTTTTGGGCGCACTGGGCGGCAGATTGCCTTGGAATTTCAGGCAGAAAATATTCCTTTTGTGGTGGTAGATTTGGCGTTACAGTCGGTGCAGGCAGCTTTGGCGCTGGGGTACACGGCGGTGCAGGGAGACGCGACACTCGATGAAATTTTGTTGAGTGTGGGGATCGATCGCGCAATTTGCATAATAGCAGCTTTGCCCTCGGATGCCGAGAATTTATACACCGTAATGTCGGCGAAAACTCTGAATCCGAAAGTACGGGCGATCGCCCGCGCTACCACGGAAGAAGCGGTAAAGAAGTTGCAGCGGGGCGGCGCGGATGCGGTTGTATCCCCCTACATTACCGGCGGAAAACGGATGGCGGCGGCGGCTTTACGACCTCAAGTGATGGATTTTTTAGACGGTGTTTTGACGGGTACCGATAGTTCTTTTTATATGGAAGAATTCTTGGTAGATCCCAATAGTTGTGTCTACGTCGGACAAACTTTGAGAAATGCCAAGTTGCGATCGCAATCGGGTGCTTTAATTTTGGCAATTCGCCATCCTGATGGCCATTTGATTGTCGGGCCAACAGGAGAAACTCCGATTCAAGGAAGAGATATATTGATTTGTTTGGGTACTGCTGAACAACTGCGTGCCCTCAATCAAATCCTCAGTCCCCTGAGTTTTCGCCTCCCCCGCCCTCCTAAGTAGTCGATAAGCTGGCGTTCATCTAATTTATACAAGAATTTCTATTAAAAGTCTTGTGTGGTACGCGTCCCGCCCGGCCTAAAAATCTAATCCCGCAGTCGCAGAATGTCCCAAGCCAGCCAACTTAGGAATAAAAATTTAATAACTTCCACAAGTTTGTGGGATGGGCGGGCCGCCCATCCCACAATAACAATTAAAATTGTAAGTTATTTAATTCGCGATCCTTACTCAACCAGTTGAAAGCGCCGCGCAAAAAGTCCGCAGCGAACTTGGGAGATATGGAGGAAGTCTTGGAGATACTTGAAACCGACAAGAGCGAAATTTGAGCGGAAAATAGGACTATCGGTAATACAATTAACCTGAAACCCTTGCTCTACAATAAAAATACTAAATGAGCACGGAGGGATTTGAACCCCCGACCCTCAGGACCGGAACCTGATGCTCTATCCACTGAGCTACGTGCCCTCGACTTTTGTCAGTATAACACGTCTTGCCGAAAATGGCTAGTGTCGATCGCAAATTCGATCGCCTGCCTCGAAATCCCTTGGCCGATGCGGGTTGTACTCGCCCGCAACCGCAGGTATCAGACAGTTCTCGCAGCCAGAGACTGCAAATTTTGCCTAAATCGTCAGATAATACGACAATGGGTAAAATAATAGACTTTAAGATAGCAAAAATTAGGTTGATGTGCGATCGGGGTTAAGCATCTACAGTCGCTAAGTTGACCCGCATCAATGCCCTCTAGCTAGCCGGCCATAAATGCTGCTGCTGTTCAGACAAGCTCTGCAAGGACGGTTTTAGACTAAGTTCACTAAACCTGTAAATCTTATGGTCTCTAAAATTTTAGACAAATTACCACTACGAACTGTTCTGATAGTTCCCTTTGTACTGCAAATCGTGGGAGCCGTGGGACTCGTAGGATATTTGTCTTTTAGAAACGGACAAAAAGCAGTTAATAACCTTGCCAGTCAGTTAATGAGCGAAGTAAGTTTGCGTGTCGAGCAAAACCTGCAACTTTACCTGAACACTCCCCATCAAATCAATCAAAGCAAGCTGGATGCTGTCAAGCTGGGGTTCTTAAAGATGGAAAATTTATCAACTTGGGAAAAATATCTTTGGCGACAAGTACAATTATATCCCTATATCAATTTTACTGCTGTTGGCAACGAGAATGGAGATTATCGCTCCGGAGAACAACTTTCTAACGGCTCCAGAACGATGAATGCGATCGAGAAATCTACCGGATTAAATTTTTATTCTTACAATACTAATGATCTGGGCGATCGCACTACAGTCGCCACCGTTGTCAAAAGCTTTGATAACCGACAACATCCTGCGTACAAAGCTGCCGTAAAAGCAGGCAAACCAACTTGGAGTTCGGCTTATGTTTCCTTCCTAGAGCCGACATTAATCGTCAGCGCTATTCAACCCGTATATAGCGAAAAACGTCAGCTAGAAGGAGTATTAATTGCTGCTTTGCGTCTCGACTATATAGGGAAATTTCTCAACAGTTTAAAAATTGGCAAATCTGGACAAGCCTTTATTATAGATCGCCAGGGTAATTTATTAGCAACTTCCACCTCCGAAAAGCCGTTTCGGACTCGTGGTAAGGAAAGACAATTGTTTAAAGTGGGGGAAAGCAGTAACCCTTTTACTCAAGCTACAGCTAATTTTTTGACTGCACATTTTCAGGAATTAAGTAAACTTCAAAATTCTGAGTTATTGAACTTTAAAATAAATGACAAGCGACAATTCTTAAAAGTCTTGCCGTTTCAAGATGGCAAAGGTTTAGACTGGCTGATTGTGGTAGTTGTTCCCGAAGCAGACTTCACAGAACAAATCGATGCCAATACCCGCATAGCGATTTTGCTTTGTTTGGCAGCTTTAGGAGTAGCTGTAGTTGTCGGCATTCTGACTTCTCGCTGGGTGACAAATCCTATTTTGCGCTTAAATATAGCAGCCAAAAATATTGCTAAAGGTGAATGGGACAACACAGTAGAAAGCGAACGCTCCGACGAATTGGGAGAATTAGCAAAGTCATTTAACAGCATGGCTCAACAACTGCAACAATCTTTTGAAACTTTAGAACACCGAGTGCAAGAGCGGACTGCCGAATTGGCTGTAGCTAAGGACAAAGCGGAAGTAGCGAATCAAGCTAAAAGTACGTTTCTAGCCAATATGAGTCACGAATTGCGATCGCCCCTCAATGCAATTCTTGGCTTTTCCCAACTGATGACTCGCAGCCAAACTCTATCCCCAGAACATCAAGAAAATCTTAGCATAATTAGCAGCAGCGGAGAACACCTGCTTACCCTGATTAATAACGTGCTCGATTTATCTAAAATTGAATCGGGGCGCACCACCCTCAATCCCAAAAAGTTTGACCTCTATCGCCTGCTCAACGACTTGGAAGATCTGTTTCAACTCAAAGCACATGACAAGCACTTGCAGTTAGTTTTTGACCACAGTCCAGACGTGCCGAAATACGTAGAAACTGACGAGTTAAAGTTGCGGCAAATCTTGATTAACCTGCTCAATAACGCTCTTAAATTCACCAATGAGGGCGGTGTTTCGGTCAGAGTAAGTAAGCATTTTTCCGGCGGAAATCAGCAGACCGAAGGCGAAAAAAATGAGCTGTCAGAAGAATCAAAGAATACAGAAATTTCAGCAAGTAATAATCTTAAGAAATCCCAATTAAGTCACTCAGAAAACGCGAGTTATGCAACCAAAAATGACTATTCAGCTTCTGCTTATTCCTTGTTTCTTCATTTTGAAGTCGAAGATACAGGCCCAGGTATTGCTGCCAATGAATTAGACAATCTTTTTGAAGCTTTCGTGCAAACCCAGACTGGCAAAGATTCGCAAGAAGGTACAGGCTTGGGATTGCCGATTAGCCGCAAATTTGTGGAATTAATGGGCGGCGAAATGAGCGTTAGTTCTGCTGTCGGCAAGGGGACTAATTTTAAGTTTGATATTCAAGTTATTGCGGTCAATGCGGCTGATATTCAAAGCCCAAAACCGACTCGCAATGTGATTGCACTCGCACCCAACCAACATCCCTATCGAATTTTGATAGTAGACGATAAACCGCTGAACCGCCAACTATTAATTAAACTGCTCAATCCTCTGGGTTTTGACCTGAAAGAAGCTACTAACGGACAAGAAGCTATTGAGATTTGGGACAGTTGGGAACCGCATTTAATTTGGATGGACATGAGAATGCCGGTGATGGACGGCTACGAAGCAACAAAACAAATTAAAGGCACTATTAAAGGTCAAGCTACTGCTATTATTGCGCTGACAGCGAGCGTTTTGGAGGAAGAACGGGCAGTTATTTTGTCGGCGGGCTGCGATGCTTTTATGCGGAAACCTTTCCGGGAAGCGGATATTTTCGATGCTATGCACAAACAGATCGGAGTGCGCTATATTTATGAAGATCCGGGTGTAGCTGATTTATCGGCAATCAAAGAGCGCGATCGCGAAATGACTGCGGCTGACTTCGTGAAATTGCCTGAGTCGCTGCTAGCGGACTTAAAGCTGGCAATCCTAAATGCAGATATGGATTTGATTGAAAGTGCGATCGAGCAAATTAGATTAAAGGATACAGTAACGGCTGGTGCGATCGCCAATTGTATAGAAAATTTCGAGTACGACAAAGTTTTAATGTTAATCTCTCACGCAAGCTCACATGAATAACGACATTTCTAGCACAGATCGCGGTAATATTTTAGTAGTTGACGACACCCCAGCTAATTTGCGCCTGCTAGCCGGAATTTTGAATGGGAAGGGCTACAAAGTCCGCCCCGTACCTAGTGGCGAGTTAGCGCTTTCGGCCGCAAAAGGTATGCCGCCCGATTTGATTTTGCTGGATATTATGATGCCCGAAATGAATGGGTATGAAGTTTGCGAAAAAATTAAAGCTGATGAACGCACTCGCGACATTCCAGTGATTTTTATTAGCGCAATCAATGACGTACTAGATAAAGTCAAAGCCTTTGCTGTGGGCGGGGTAGATTATATTACCAAACCCTTTCAAGTGGAAGAGGTTCTAGTTAGGGTAGAAACCCATTTAGCAATGTGCCAGTTGCAAAAAAAACTCCAGCAGAAAAACGAGGAACTGACAGTCACTTTAGACCAACTGCAAGCAACACAAAATCAATTAGTTCAATCAGAAAAACTTGCCGCCTTGGGGCAACTGATTGCGGGCATTGCTCACGAAATCAATACGCCACTGGGGGCGATTCGATCGTCTATTGGTAATATAACTGGCTTTTTGGATAACAATCTCGAAAGTTTGCCAGTTTTTTTCAAAGAACTTTCAGCCGAACGTCAGCACGATTTTTTGAGTTTGATGTACAGTTCCCGCCAACAAACTTACTCTTTATCTACGCGAGAAAAACGGGAATTAAAAAAAGGTCTGAAGCAGCAATTAGATGCGGAGGGAATTGACAATGCTGACAGCCTTGCTAGCATTTTAGTCAATATCGGATTGCAGGGAAGCCTGCAAGAATTCTTGCCGTTGCTGAAAGACCCTGATAGCCAAAATATTATCAAGACAGCCTACGATTTTGCTAGCATTCACAGAAGCGCCAGAACCATAGCTACCGCTACAGAACGCGCTGCAAAAGTCGTCTTTGCCCTAAAAAGTTATGCGCGTTACGATGTAAATGGGGAAAAAATACAGGTGAATATTACTGAGGGAATTGAAACTGTATTAACTCTTTATCAGAACCAGATCAAGCAGGGTGTGGAAATCGTCAGAAACTATCAAGATCAATTGCCTGCGGTACTGTGTTATCCCGACGAACTAAATCAAGTGTGGACAAATTTAATTCACAATGCTTTACAAGCAATGAACAATCAAGGAACCTTGACAATTGATGCCCTGCAGCAATATACCAGCGTTGTCGTAACAATTACTGACAGCGGTAAGGGGATTCCACCGGAGATTTTGCCGAAAATTTTTGTGCCATTTTTTACTACCAAACCTGCGGGAGAAGGCAGCGGGTTAGGATTGGATATTGTCAAAAAAATAATTGAAAAACATCAGGGTAAAATTGATGTAGAGTCGGTGCCAGGTCAAACTGCATTTACAGTGTCTTTGCCGATTAATTTAACTGAGTAGGTAAAGCGCCCCAGACTGAAGTCTGGGGCTAAAAATTTGCAGTCTATCGGCGCGGAATGTAGAATTTGGAAAACGGTGTGCTTACCCATTGGGTTTGCCCTGCCAGACTAAAGGAGGAAACTAGCGATGTCTAAACCAGCAATTTTGTGTGTTGACGATGAAGTAGCGGTGTTGGAGAGTCTGGAAATTGAACTGCAACAGGCATTTAACGGTAAATATCTTTGCGAATTTGCTGAAAGTGCTGCCGAAGCCCTGGAGATTATTGAAGAGCTTTGTGAAGATGAGGTGAACATTCTAGTGATTGTGTCTGATTGGTTGATGCCCGGAATGAAAGGAGATGAGTTGCTGATTAAAATTCATCAAAAATATCCAAAAATTGTGACGGTGATGCTGACGGGACAAGCTGACAAAGAAGCAATCGAACGCACAAAAACTCAAGCCAATCTTCATGCTTTCATACAAAAACCTTGGAAAAATCAAGAATTAATTGAAGCCATTAAGTCTGGTCTAGCAAATTTATGAAAAAACCAGTCATTATTTGTGTCGATGATGAGCAGACTATACTCGATAGTCTGGAAATAGACTTGCTCAAAGCCTTTGAAGATAAATATTTAATTGAAACTGCCCAAAGCGGCGAAGAAGCTTTGGAGTTGCTGTCTGAACTTTTAGCAGAACAGTATGAAGTTCCTTTGGTTATTTCCGATCATATCATGCCGAATATGAAAGGAGACGAGCTATTGAGGAGCGTTCATGCCATCTCGCCGAATACTCTCAAGATTATGCTGACGGGGCAGGCGGATTTGGAGGCGGTAGCTAATGCTATAAACTATGCTAAATTGTACCGATATATAGCTAAACCTTGGCAATCTGATGACTTAAAATTAACTGTTACTGAGGCAATATACAGATATTTTCAAGATAAACAATTAGCTGAAAAACAAATAGAACTTCAGGAGATGAATCAGGAGTTGGCAAGATTAAACCGCAAGCAGGCGATGCTGATTTCCAAACTCCACGAAAACGAAAGTCGGTTGACGCAATACCTGGAAGCTATGCCGCTGGGCGTGTGCGTGCTGGATGCTAACGGTCAATCTTTTTACGCAAATCAGAAGGCGCGGGAGGTATTTGGTAAAGGCACTGTGCCGCATATTAATTCGGAGCAGAAAGCGGCAATTTATCAATTCTATAAAGCCGGAACTAATGAGAGATGTCCTGTGGAAGACTTGCCAATTATGCAGGCGCTCCGGGGCGAAACAGTACGGACGGAGGGTGTAGAAATTCGGACTGGGAATAAGGTTATTCCGGTGGAGAGTTGGGCGACTCCTATTTATGATTCTCTCGGGGATATTTGCTACGGGATTATTGCTTTTACTGATATTACGGAACGCAAGCAAGCTGAAACCGCGCTGGTGCAAGCTGAAGAGAAGTATCGCCAGATATTTGAAAATGCTCTTGAGGGTATTTTTCAGACTGCACCTGATGGAAAGTTGCTCAGCGCTAATCCTGCTCTGGCTCAAATTTACGGCTATGATTCTCCTGAAGAATTGATCGCAAGTGTTAATGATATTCAGCGGCAATTGTACGTGCAACCGCACCGCCGTCAAGAGTTTTTTGCGCTGCTCGAACAGTACGGTACTGTGTCTGAATTTGAGTCAGAAGTTTACCGCCGAGATGGTAGTATTATTTGGATTTCTGAGGATGCGCGCACTGTTTTTGATGCTAGGGGTGATGTGCTTTACTATCAAGGTTTTGCTGAGGATATTACTTTGCGAAGATTGGTAGATGTAGAGCGGCTCAGGTTTACAAATGATTTGGAAAAAGCTTTAGTAGCTGAAGAAAAGTTAAATGAAGCGCTGTTAGAAAGTGAAAATCGGCTGACTCAATTGCTGGAAGCGGTGCCGGTGGGTATATTTGTGGTAGATGGTGTCGGAAAACCTTGCTATATGAATTCTTGGGCTGAGAAAATATTTGGCAAAGGCTTGGTTTCTGATGTTATTCCTAGCAGTTTGTCGGCAGTTTATCAAATTTATTGTGCCCGAAGCAATGAGCTGTATCCGGAGGATATCCAGCCGATTGTGCGGGCGCTGCGGGGGGAAGTGGTGCACGTTGATGATGCGGAAATTCACGGCCCGGAGAAGATTGTGCCGATCGAGGTTTGGGCGACTCCAATCTACGACGAACGAAAAAACATAGTTTATGCGATCGCAGCTTTTCAAGATATCACAGAGCGTCAAGAGGTAGAAACCGAGCGCCGCCAATTCACAGACGAGTTGGAAAAAGCTTTAGCAGCGGAAGAAAAATTAACAGATGCTTACGGGCGGTTTGTGCCGCACCAATTTCTCCACTTTCTGGGATATGAAAGTATTCTGGAGGTAAAATTAGGCGATCAGGTACAGAAAGAAATGTCGGTGCTGTTTTCAGATATTCGCGATTTCACGACTCTTTCTGAAACTATGAATCCTGAAGAAAATTTTCAATTTATTAATGCTTATTTGTCGCGTATGGAACCAGTAATTACTGAAAATTTTGGGTTTATTGATAAATACATTGGCGATGCGATTATGGCGCTGTTTAATGGTAGTGCGGACGATTCTGTGAAAGCTGGAATTGCGATGTTAGAACAGCTTAAGGAGTATAATAGTAGTCGCAGTCGGCCCGATCGCCCGCCGCTGCAAATTGGCATTGGAATCAATACGGGTTCTTTGATGTTAGGTACCGTTGGCGGCCAAAGTCGGATGGACAGCACGGAGATTAGCGATGCGGTAAATTTAGCTTCCCGCGTGGAAAATCTGACAAAAGAGTATGGAGTTTCGATGTTAATTACTCACAATACATTTCTACAGTTGAATGATGTTTATGATTTTAGATTGATCGATCGCGTTACAGTTAAAGGCAAATCGCGGATGGTAACTATTTATGAAATATTCGCGGCTGATCCGCCGGAATTGCGGCAAAAAAAGTTAGATACAAAGACAATCTTTGAGGAAGCTTTGGTATTGTACAATAAGGAGAGGTTTATCGAAGCGAGAAGATTGTTTTCGGAGTGCAAGCAAATTAACCGTGAGGATAAGGTAGTTCAAATTTATATGCAGCGATGTGTGAAACGGGCGATATATTCTATATAATATTATTTGAAATTTTAGACTTCGTTGTCAGCGCCAGCATCGAAGGATTTGAGATTGAAGAATTGAGAATGACTAAACAAAATTGTAACAATAGACCTCTTGCAAAAGTCCTTTTAATCAAATTTTGGAACGGGCTCTCCGGCCCATTCCACAAGAAAAAAACTTTTTGTGGGATGGGCCGGAGAGCCCGTCCTAGCTATTTTTGCAAGAGGTCTAATAACAAAAAAAGGACTTTTCCAAAAAGTCTACTGATTGCGTAAGAGTTTGGAATTATATCATGTCCGGTTGATTACCATAACAAATACGGTTCGTAGTGCGGACTTTAGTCCGCAACCAAAGAGCGGACTAAAGTCCACACTACGAACCAATTTTATTGCGGTGAATCGATCGGACACGATATAATTATTGTTTAGACGGGCAGGGAAACGCAAACAATTGTTTCGTAGTGCGGTAAACTTTCTATTTTAAATTCTCCTCCGTGCAATTCTGCAAGGCGTTGAACTATAGCCAATCCCAATCCTAAACCTGGTTGTTGGTAGATTTTGCGATCGAACTGTCTGTAAGCTTCTAGATGTGCAATCTGATCGGCAGTCATCCCGCGGCCTTGGTCTTTAACAGAGATAATAAAAGTCTGATTTTCCACTAAAGTGCTTAATAAAACTGGGGTTCCTTCTAACGAAAATTTAAAGGCATTGTCCAGCAGTTCCTCAACAATTTTTGTGAGTTTTATAGAATCCATAGCTACCGAGGAATCGTGCAAGTTTAATTGTAAATCGTCTGTTCTATTCACCAGTTTTGCTTGCTGCTGCGCTTTTTGAGTTAGCAAAGATTTTACGCAGCTAAATTGGCTGTTGCGCATCTCAAGAAGCAGTTCAGGATTTGTAGCCGCCATCTCCAGTTCTGCATACAGCAAAAAATTCTGAATCAGTCGGTACAACCGATGACCAGAAGTGTTAATTTGACCGATCATGTCTAAGATGTCTGATTCCTCGAAAACCTGATATTCTGACATAATTAGCTCGGAAAAACCCAGAATGGCATTCAAAGGAGTGCGCAATTCGTGGGGTAGCGACATACTAATATTGGTGCGCAATTCGTCTAGGGTTTTTTGGGATTGCTTGCTAATTGTTTTGTGTTTCTCAAGTCTAATAGCAATTGCTTTTAGCAGTTCTTGTGGCGTACAAGGCTTAGTGATGTAATCGTCTGCTCCCAGTTCCATGCCGGTGCGAATGTCACTTTTTTCGGCTTTGGCTGTGAGGAAAATAAACGGAATTGTGGCAGTTAGGGGTTCGGATCGCAAAGCTTTGAGGACGCCGTGACCGTCAATTTCCGGCATCATCATGTCGCAGAGAATTAAATCGGGGATTTGTGCGATCGCCATTTTAATGCCAATTTTGCCGTTAGTCGCTCCAATTCCTTGAAAATTCTCGGCTTCCAGCAACTCTAAAATGTTTTCTCTAATCGATTCTTCGTCTTCAATTACTAAAATTTTGGTCACGGTGATCACTCCTTTCAGTTAGTAGTTAACGAGAAAAATTCAGCCTTTATACACTTGACACATTTGTTTTTGCTCTACTTGATTAAGGGTTAAATGGCGAATGTTTATATTTGATAATTTAGTTATGATTGGCTAGGGTTAATCAAAGGTAACGTAATCGTAAAAATTGTGCCACTGCCTTCTTGACTCTCGATCGCCAGTTTGCCCCCGTGAAGTTCCACAGCCCTTTTGACAATTGCTAAGCCGAGACCAGTTCCCGAAATATTGCCGACATTTGTCGATCGATAAAAAGTTTCTAAAATCCGCTCCTTATCGGCTTGGGGAATCCCTATCCCTTGGTCTTCAACTTGAAAAATAGCTGCTTGATTTTGACATTTGAGATGCAAGCAAACTGAACTGCCTGTGGGAGAATATTTGATGGCATTTGAGAGGACGTTTCCCAAGATTTGCCGCAGCAGTTTTTCATCCATTTGAGCGTCGCAGTTGCCGCCTTGATGTATAAAGGCGATCGGATGTTGATTGCTGTCGTTGAGCTGCTGTTCTTCAACGAGTTGACGGCAAAATTTTTCGAGGTTTAAGGAAACTGGTTGAAAAGGTAAGGTATTTGCTTCTATTTTGCCAATTACGAGGATATCTTCTAATAACTCTGTCATGCGTTTGATGGCTAATTGAATCCGTACAAAATGAGTAGATTTTTTATCTTCTGACCACTGAGAACTATAATCTTGCAGCAATCCAGTCGAAAATTGGATGGTTGTCAAGGGTGTTCGGAACTCGTGGGAAACCATTGTGACGAATTTAGCTCGCAGTTCTGAAAGTTCTTTTTCTCGTGCGAGTGATTTGAGAATTTCCGCTTCTGCTCGTTTGCGATCGCTAATGTCGCGGGCTTCAGCAATCAGCAGCAAAACTTGTCCTGTCTCATTTTTAACAGGTTTCAGTGAAAAATCAACTGTTATAATTTGGTTGTTTTTGCCTAGAAAGTCCATTTCGGTGCGAAAAAACTCGCCCATACCAGCTTTGATAACTCCTTCTTTTAATTGTGCTTTAGCCTTTGGTGACTGTTCCCAAATCGGCTGTTTCCAAATTGGGTTACCCACAACATCTTCCGATCGCATTCCTGTAAATTCTAGTGCTGTTTCGTTCACTTCCAGCACGATTCCTTCGGGAGTCAGCAGCTTGGTTAGCTGAAACGAAGAGTCAAAAATCGCCCGAAAACGCCGCTCGCTTTCCTTGAGCATTTGAAATGTTTGGGATCGTTCGATCGCGTAGCGGATCGTCCGCACTAATAATTGAGTAGTAATTTGACCTTTAACTATATAATCTTGGGCACCCAAGCGAACTGATTCCAGGGCTATAGCCTCATCATCCAAGCCAGTCATTACCACCATTGCCGCATCGGGAGCCACTTCTCGCAGGCGAGTTAGCGTTTCCAAACCGTGGCTGTCGGGCAAAGAAAGGTCTAGCAAGACTATATCAAAGGATTGTTTGCACAATTGGGCGATCGCCTGATGCAGAAACTCAACAGACACCAGTTCCCACTGGACGCCCACAGATAGTTCCAACAGTTCTGCAAGCAAATCAGCATCAGCCGGATTGTCTTCTACTAACAGAATTTTAATCCACATAGCTTATACCTGTTTGACTGTAAAATTTTCACTCTACCAATTTCAGCTTAATTTTTTTTGTTTTTCTTTGCCATTTTTAATGAGAAACTTATTATTTTGTAACTGTCACCACCGCCCACCACAAATCCTCTATCAATTAATAATTTATAGGAAGTTTGACGACTTCGATCCAGAATTCCTCAATTAACCTGACTACTTTAGTAAATTGTACGAAGTCTACAGGCTTGGTTATGTAACAGTTGGCGTGGAGCGAGTAGGACTTGACAATATCCTCGGGAGCTGATGAAGTGCTAAGAATCACTACAGGAATTAATTTTAAATTATGGTCAGTTTTAATTTCTTCTAGCACTTCAATACCGCTTTTTTTCGGCAGATGCAAATCGAGCAAAATCAAATCGGGACGGGGTACGTCCAGATAGGGTGCTTTTCTGCGCAAAAACTTGATTGCTTCGACTCCATCCTCCACAAAATGCAAGTTATTCAATATTTTACCCTGACCCAGGGCTTCTATTGCCAAATCGGCATCGCTGGGAGAATCCTCAATCAACAGAATTTCGATGGGTTTGACAGTGCTTCGATCGCTCATAACCGGCGTATCCTTTTGATTATAAAAAATTTAATTTTTAGGCTTCAGGTACTAATTATAGGAATAGTGAAGTAAAAAGTCGCTCCTTTTCCCTCCTGAGATTCCACCCAGATGCGCCCGCCGTGGCGTTCAACAATGCGCTTGCACATCGCCAAACCTATGCCAGTACCGGAATATTGGCGGCGTCCGTGCAGGCGCCCAAAAATGATAAAAATGCGATCGGCATACTGCGGATCGATGCCAATGCCCCGATCGCGCACGCTGAACACCCATTCGCTATCTTGCCGGCAGGCAGCGAAATGAATGAACGGGATATCTTCGCGGCAAAATTTGATGCCGTTGGCCAGCAAATTTTGGAATAATTGTACCAGTTGAAATTCATCCGCCATCACGGTTGGCATCGCGTCGCAGGTGATGACAGCTTTCTTTTCGGCGATCGCAATTTGCAAATTGCACAAACTTTGCTGCACAGCAGCATTACAGTCGGCGGATTCAAATTTTTTACCTTGAGTTCCCAGTCGCGAATAAGCCAACAAATCGTTAATTAACTGCTGCATTCTGGTCGCGCCATCGACAATATAATTAATATACTTATCTGCTTTAGCATCCAAATTTCCTTGATAGCGCTGAGCCAGCAATTGAGTGTAACTGGTAACGGCTCGGAGCGGTTCTTGCAAGTCGTGGGAAGCCACATAAGCAAATTGTTCTAATTCCTCGTTGGAACGCTTCAAATCTTCTGTAAGTTGGAGCATTTTCTGCTCAGCTTCTTTGCGGTCTGTAATGTTGTAAACTAGGGCGCAACATGACAGCATATTACCCGGCTCGTCCAATACAGGACTGGTAGAAAGATAAGTCCAAATATCTTTGCCTTCCTTAGTTTTGAATTTGAATTCGTGTTTTTCACCAATACCTTGCTTGCGCCGATTGACATTATCAAGAGCTTGTTTTTTTTGCTGTTCATCCATGAAATCGAACAGTGATCGCCCGAACATTTCTAATTCACTATAGCCGAGCATTCTGGCCATTGCGTGGTTCACGTAAGTCGTGAGGGCATTGCTGTCAATTACCCAAATACCTTCTTCTGCTAATTCAACTATTTGCCTGTACTTGAATTCGCTTTCTTGCAAAGCTGTTTCAGTTAGTTTGCGCTCGGTGATATCTTTCATAAAACAGTGATAGCCGTTAAATGTTCCTTCGGCATCGCAAGCTTTGACCATTGTTAATTGATTGTAAAAAAATGAGCCCTTTTTCCGCACACCTCTAGCTTCAACTTCTACTTTGCCAGAAATTAGCATTTCTTGATAAGCACAGATCAGCATCTCAACATCGTCGGGATGTACGGTAAGCTGCCATTCCATGCCGAGCATTTCTTCCGGTTCGTAACCGCAGGTATGAGCGTAAGCTCGGTTAACATTCACGTAGCGTCCGTCAATGTCCAGCCGCGAAATGCCTTCTACCGCATTTTGCATGGCCGCGGTGAGATCGCGCAGTTCTTTTTCAGCTTGTTTGCGTTGCGTAGCTGCCGCCACGGCATCGCTAATATCCTGACCGATACCCAAAAAACCAGTAATATTTCCTTCAGTATCAAATAAGGCTGTCACCGACAATTGCACCGGAAATCGCGAACCATCTTTGCTAATGTAAGTCCATTCATTTTCGTCAGCTATTCCCCGGCGCGCTAAGGCAACAAAAACCTCAAATCCCGGCTCTATTTTTACTCCCAATTCTTGAAAAAGAACTTCAGCTCTTTTACCGACTTCTTCTCGATCATGAATTATTGCTGGCGTGACTTTCCCCACCACTTCTTCTAGCGAATACCCTAAAAGTTGCTGTGCTGCCCGATTAAATGTTTTAATTGTACCGTCTGGTTCTGTAGAAATAATTGTGTAGTTAGCGCTATTAAGAATTGCATTTTGTAGTTGCGTCAATTCCAACAAAGCGATCGCTGTTTTTTCTCGGTAGGCTATTTCTTTTTGCAATTTGTGGTTAGAAATTTCAATTTGAGCAGTGCGAGTGGCAACTCGACGCTCCAGAGTTTCATTGAGCAGTCGATTTTCCTCTTCTACCTGCTTGCGTTCTGTAATATCAGTAATAGTACCCACATAACTTTTAACCTTCCCATTTTCTCCAATCTGACCGACAGCTTGAGCGAACACCCAACTGATTTGAGTGCGATCGATGCCTTGAAAGCGGTACTCAGATTTGAACGGCAATTTCTGCTGCGCGGCGCTATACCATTCAGCAAAAACGCGCTGGCGGTCGTCTGGATGAATGCCTTGGAACCACCCTTTCCCCAAAGCTTCATCGCAGGCCATTCCCGAAATTTGACACCAGCGCTCGTTGACATACAAGCAGTCTCCTACAGCATCTGCATAAAATATTCCCACCGGCGAAGCTTCAGTTAAAGTTTGATATCGAGCTTCTGTTTCTCGGCGTTCGATGATTTCTTGTTGCAATATGCGATCGATCATCCCTAATTGAGTTGGACTGAGGAGAGTTAATGCTTGGGGAACTAAAGGAATTAATATAAAAGCGGTGTAAGCAGAAATCGCGGCGGTAATCAGTTTCAGACAGCCAGACAGCCAATAAACAGGATACCAAAGCGTCCAAATTTCCATTACATGAGTAGTGCCGCAGGAAATTATAAAAGCTGCGAACAGCCAAAAGATATTACGAAAGGGCAAGTCTTTTCGATGACTGATAAAATAAATTAGCGATAGGGGTATTGAATAGTATGCCAGGGCAATTATCGAGTCTGACACGATGTGCAGCGCGACGAGTTCTCGCTGCCAAAGGTAACAGTGCCCGTGAGGAATATAGTTCGCGGTCAATAATAGGTTATTTAACAAATTCCAATTCATCATAAATGGAATGGGGATTGGGGAATGGGGAATGGGGAATTTAATCCCATAACTTATAACTTATCTCAAATCTCTGAAATATACAGAAGACCGGGCGAATGGAATTCGCACGCCAAACAAACGAAACCTGCCTCCGCAGGTTGAAGAAATATACAGAAGACCGGGCGAATGGAATTCGCGTCTACACAAACGAAACCTGCCTCCGCAGGTTGAAGATTCGCCCGTGGTTGAGATTCCCGGCGAATGGAATTCGCGTCTACACAAACACTCACGCGCCTGTGCGGGTTGAAGATTCGCCCGTGGTTGAGATTCCCGGCGAATGGAATTCGCGTCTACACAAACGAAACCCACTCCAAGCGGGTTGAAGAAATATGCAGAAAACCGGGCGAATAGAATTCGCGCCTACACAAACGAAACCCACTCCAAGCGGGTTGAAGTTTTATCTTCTCCTTCTTCTTCCTTCTCTCGCGACGATAACTAAAGCCTTTTTCCATCCATCCGCTACATCCGTTACACAATCCGTTGCCGAACTTCCTTCTCCTATAAAAAATGGGGCGAGCCCAAAGCCCGCCCCACCACAAATTATGCTGTTGCTATTGATTAACCCAACAGCGCCTTAGCCTTAGCTACGACATTATCAACGGTGTAGCCAAACTTTTCTAGAACAACTGGGCCCGGTGCAGAAGCGCCGAATGTGTCGATGCTGATGCTGTCGCCTTCGGAACCCAAATAACGTCCCCAGCCGAAGCTAGAAGCCGCTTCAACTGCTAACCGCTTGGTAACAGCTTTCGGGAATACAGATTCGCGGTAAGCGGCATCTTGCAAGTCGAACAATTCCCAGCAAGGCATCGAAACTACTCGTACTTTCTTGCCTGCGGCGCGCAATTTTTCAGCGGCATCAACGCAGAGGTATGTTTCGCCACCGGTGCCGATTAAAATGATGTCGGGAGTGCCGTCGTCGTCGGACAAAATGTAAGCGCCTTTGGCTGTTCCTTCGATCGAGCTTCCGGCCAAATTGGGCAAGTTTTGACGAGACAAAGCCATTAAAGTTGGGCGGTTGCGGCTTTCAATTGCCACTTTGTAAGAGCCAGATGTTTCGTTACCATCCGCAGGGCGCATTACCAACAAATTGGGGATGGCGCGCAGGGAAGCGATGGTTTCGACTGGTTGGTGAGTGGGGCCATCTTCGCCCAAGGCTACGGAGTCGTGAGTCATGACATAGATAACTCCGGCTTCCGAGAGTGCAGAGAGGCGAATTGCACCCCGCATATAGTCGGCAAATACCAAGAAAGTTGCGCAGTAAGGTATTAAGCCACCGTGTAGAACCATACCATTGGCGATCGCGCCCATAGCGTGTTCCCGCACACCAAACCGCAGGTTGCGTCCTTCGTATTGACCTTTTTGGAAATCTTTTTCACCCTTGAGCAAGGTCATGTTAGAAGATGCCAAGTCAGCCGAACCACCGATTAATTCAGGTAGAACAGCAGCCAAAGCATTCAAACATTTTCCAGAATGATTACGGCTGGAATCTGCCTTATCTTCCGGCTTGTATGTCGGCAAAACTTTATCCCAACCTTCGGGAAGTTTGCCAGCAACCATGCGCTCAAATTCTGCTGCTTCTGCGGGATATTTTGCTTGATAATCAGCAAAAGCTTTATTCCATTCTTGCTCAGACCCGGCGCCGCGATCGACTGCTTTGCGGAAGTGTGACAAAGCATCATTAGGAATTTCAAACGGTGCGTATTCCCACTTCAAGAAATCGCGAGTTGCTTGCACTTCATCGCTACCCAAAGCAGAACCGTGAGCGCTGTAGGAATTGCGCTTGTTGGGAGAACCAAAACCAATGATGGTGCGGACTTTAATCATGGACGGTTTGTCCGTGACTTTTTTCGCTTCTTCAATAGCTTTGTGAACTGCTGCTAGATTAGTATCGTGGTCTAGAGCAGTATTGTCTACTGTAATGACGTGCCAGTTATAGGCTTCAAAACGCTTGCCGACATCTTCAGTAAAGGCTAAGTTTGTGTCGCCTTCAATGGAAATGTGATTGTCATCGTAGAGGGCAATTAATTTGCCGAGTCCGAGGTGTCCAGCCAAAGAACAAGCTTCGCTAGAAACGCCTTCCATGTGGCAACCATCACCCATGATCACATAGGTGTAGTGGTCAACAATGGTGTTACCGGGCTTGTTAAATTTAGCAGCAAGGTGAGCTTCTGCCATTGCCAAACCGACGGCGTTAGCAATGCCTTGTCCCAGGGGGCCGGTGGTAACTTCTATGCCTTCAGTAACAAAGTTTTCGGGGTGTCCAGGAGTTTTGGATTCCCACTGACGAAATTGCTTGATGTCGTCGAGGCTGACGCTATCGTAGCCGGTCAAGTGCATGAGGGCGTACTGTAGCATACAGCCGTGTCCGGCGGAGAGGACGAAGCGATCGCGATTGAACCACTTGGGGTTTTTGGGGTTGAACCGCATAAATCGATCCCAGAGCACGAAGGCCATAGGGGCAGCGCCCATCGGCAGTCCTGGGTGTCCTGATTTTGCTTTTTCTACCGCGTCGATGGCGAGAAAGCGGATAGAGTTGATGCAGAGTTCTTCAGTCTGTGATTGAGTTGCAACAGCCATAATTCTGGTTTTTATATCTAAGAGTGTGTGTGGTCGATTCTGGCAGAGGTGCGATGAGTCGAGTTCGATCGCCCGCTTCTCTGCTATTCAGTTTCTGTGGAACTGCCGTGAGGCTGCACTACATATCATCTCACCACTTGCGATCGACAGACAACTTAATTTTTTAAGGTTTCGGCCGCTTTGTGTAGTCGATCACAATTTGCGATCGGAGATATTTCGGGGCGAGGACGGTGCTGTAGGATGTTTGACTGTCTGTACTTCCACGAATGCGATCGCAGCGTCTAGTATATCTTGTTATGGCCACCACCAGCACGGTGAGGACGCTCTTAATTCCGTCTTCCGTCTTCCGTCTTCCTTCTTCCTTCTTTCTGCTATATTTGTAATTTTCTAAGGCAATAAGTAATGACTCTGAGTGAAGCCGAAGTCCGCAGTCAAAAAGTAGACGAACTGCGATCGCAAGGCATAGAACCGTATCCTAGCCAATCCTACGCGCGATCGCACACAGCCCAACAAGTTCGCGAAATATTTAGTCAACCAGGAAAAGAACTCGAAAACGGAGAAAGCGACTCCGAAGTAATTTCCCTGCGATTAGCCGGCCGGATTATTTCCAAGCGCGACAGTGGCAAAATTGGTTTCATCGATTTAAAAGACGCTACAGACAAGATTCAACTCAAAATCGAGAAAGCAATCGTCACAGGTGAAGTCGGTTTGAGCTTTGACCAAATTAAAAAATTGCTTGATGTCGGCGATTTTGTCGGCGTGGAAGGTATCGGCTGCCGCACGCCCAGGGGAGAACTTTCTATTTTAGTGCGGGAATTCACGCTTTTATCCAAAGCTACGATGCAATTTCCCGATGCTTATTACAAAGTTAACGACCCCGAAGTTTGCCGTCGCCACCGCGAAATGGATTTAGCTAGCAACCAAGATGCGCTCAACCGTTTCATGCTGCGCAGCCGCATCGTCCAAAGCATCCGTTCCTATCTCTGGAATGCGAGTTTTTACGAAATAGAAACACCGACATTGCAAGCAATTTACGGTGGTGCTGCTGCTAAGCCGTTCATCACGCATCACAATGCTTTGGAGATGGATTTGTATTTGCGAGTTGCACCGGAACTGTTCTTGAAAAGAGCAATTTGCGGCGGTTTTGAGCGAGTATTTGAAGTAGGAAAAGCCTTTAGAAATGAGGGCATTGATAGCACGCACAACCCAGAGTTTACATCTTTAGAAGTTTACCAAGCTTATGCAGATGTGTTCGACATCTTAGGAGTTGTCGAAGATGTGATGTGTTTCGCAGCGGCGGCTGTCTTTGGGGATGTCCTGGAAATTGAAAATCAGGGGGAAACGATTAGTTTAGAGCGCAAGTTCGACTACAGCGAAAAATATCCTGGTTTTAGTGGCAAACACTGGCAAGTGAAAACGATGGTGGAAGCTGTCAGAGACGAGTTTGGGCTGGATTTTGACAGTTTGGACTTGGAAAGTGCGATCGCCTCCGTAACCAAGCTAGAACTGCACCTATCTAAGTTAGAACAACAGAGTTTAGGCTACGTGCTCTACGCAGTTTTTGACAAATTAGTTGTTCCCAAACTAATTCAACCGACATTCATCATCGACTATCCCATCGAAGTCAGTCCCCTAGCCAAAGGACATCGCAGCAAGCCGGGATTTGTAGAACGTTTCGAGCTATTTATCAACGGTACGGAATACTCGAACGGATTCTCAGAATTGAACGATCCGAAAGAGCAAAGAAAGCGGTTTGAGGAACAGCTAGCACAGAAAAATGCAGGCGATGAAGAAGCGCATCCAATGGATGAAGATTTCATCCAAGCGCTATCTTTGGGAATGCCTAATTGTGCGGGAATGGGCATCGGTGTAGACAGATTGGTGATGCTTTTAACTAATACTCAAAGCATCCGAGATGCCGTGATGTTCCCGACAATGCGGCCAGTCAAAGATTAGTAATAAGTTTGTAGTCAGGACTTCAGTCCTCATAGTTTCCTTAAATAAATAAGGACTAAAGTCCTGACTACGAATAATATGCAGTGAGGTGCGCAATGCACACCTTTTGCAAAAATAACTAGGACGGCTCTCCGGCCCGTTCCACAATTTGATTAATATCACGTCCGGTTGATTGCATAACAAAAACCGTTCGTAGTGTCGTTGGTAGTTTTGGGGGTTTTTTTGGTGTTTTTTTTGTGGGGATATACACACAACCACCCGGAATTTATTATATTTA
>JAJAYT010000004.1 GCA_026786085.1 Microcoleus sp. CAN_BIN18
GCCCGCCGCGGTGCCAAAACTATTTTAGTCAGCGAATTCCCCTGGCTGGGAGGAATGCTGACGACAGCAGGCGTGTGTGCCCCCGACGGCAACGAATTAGCCGCCTTTCAGACAGGTTTGTGGGGCGCGTTTCTGGGGGAACTCCAGCAGCGACAGCCGGGAGGTTTGGATTGGGGCTGGGTCAGTTTTTTCACTTACGATCCCCGCATCGGTGCTGAAATTTTTGCTGATTGGGTGAAGTGTTTGCCGAACTTGCAGTGGATTTCTGGACAAACAGCTCAAGATGTGCTATGGGAAGGCAACAGAATTTCTGGCGTTCGGTTTGCAGATTTTACGGTGGCGGCAAAAATCACTTTGGATGCAACGGAATTGGGAGATTTGCTGGCTTTAGCGGACGTTGGACACCGCTGGGGTTGGGAATTCCAAGCTGAGTGGGGAGAACCCAGCGCGCCGACTGGCTCTAATGCTCTGACAGAGCGGTATTCGGTGCAAGCTCCGACTTGGGTGGCAATCATGCAGGACTTTGGGGAAGGTGCGATTGCGCCAGAAATTCCCGCGCCGCCTGTCGATAATCCCGATCGATTTACCGATGCTTGGAAAGGTTACACTCCCGAACAATTTCTCAATTACGGCAGGCTGCCTGGGGGATTGTTGATGATTAATTGGCCGATTCGTGGTAATGATTATGGTGAAGGAGTCGATCGACTAATTGGATCTAAAACATCCCGACAAGAATTCCTCCAAGAAAGTCTCTGGCATACTCAAAGTTTCGCTCGCTTCATTCAAACCCAACTCGGCCGCCGCTACGGCTTAGCACAAAATATTTTCCCCATTTCAAAAACAGAAAATCAACCAATTTCTCCCCTGCTTTCTGCCTTCGCCTTCCACCCTTACTACCGAGAAAGTCGCCGTTTGCGAGGACTCAGTACAGTCACAGAACAAGATATTTTGCCGTTTGTCGGCGCAAAAGTAGCGAAATTGCCGATCGATTCTCAGGGAATTTGTGAAACAATTGCGATCGGCAACTATGCAAATGACCACCATTATCCCAGCGGCGACATTCCCTTGCAGCCCAAATCCATCCGCTGGGGCGGCCGCTGGACGGGCACTCCGTTTACAATTCCCTACAGTGCGCTAATTCCTGCGAGTGCAGACGGATTGTTAGCCTGCGAAAAAAATATTTCCGTTTCTCACGTCGCCAACGGTGCAACTCGCTTGCAGCCTGTGGTGATGAATATCGGACAGGCGGCGGGGATGGCGGCGGCTTTGTGCGCGGAAGCTGGATGTCAGCCGCGCGATTTGTCGGTGAGAGTTTTGCAGGAAGCTTTGCTGCAAGATTGCGAGGCGAGGGCGGCGGTTGTTCCTTTGTTTAATTTGACACTAGATCGATCGGATTGGCTCGATCGACAACGCTATTATCTCGATCGACCTCAAGCATATCCCGCCAACGGCGAATGTCCTTTTCCTTTGTCAGTCAAAAGCGATCAAAAAACCCGGTTTCTCAACGAAAGTTCTGTATTTGAACCCAGAACCTTGACATTTGAACCCGATTTCTGTGTAAATCCCAGCGGTAAAACAGCAAATACCGACAGCCAATTTTCGGGCATTTTCCGCCGCCTGGGCGTACAAGATTGGACGCTAACCCTGACAAGTCCCGCATCCGTAGCCAGTCAAACTTGGCAACTCGTGACTTTAGATTCGGAAACCGACAGATTTTTACATAATTGCGAAACCGAAAAGCCTCTGACAGTATCGGGCAGGCTGAATTTTGCCGGTGCTTGGCTGCTGGCAGGAGCAGTAGCATTGAATGGGTAAGGTTTTTTGCAAAGTTCCGAAAATTGCCAGAAATCCATCCTGATCGATCGAGGTAAGTCCGTATCAGGTAATAGACACTGACACGGATACTACCCATGCAAACCTACACTGCAATTGCTTTACTGAGCCTGTTGGGCATTACCTTGAGTGCCAGCGCCGCTCAAGCTTTTGAATCTCCAGTCCCGATGCTCGAAACTGCCACCGCCCAATATATGTTGTCAGCGCAAACTCAACAAAAGGGCGATCGCGCTCCTGAGAGAGGCAGCGGACGTAGAGGTTTTACCGAGCCTAATGTTACTCATTCGCTACAAAATTTCTAATGACACGCTTACGCAGGCGAACACCTCAACTGACTTGGTTTGGGCCGTTGATTCGATCTGATTTTCTGGGATTCGAGTTTTTCGGGTTAAACGGCAACTGCACTTTTGTTGACATTCTTTTGGAGATTTTTTTTGTGTGAGAAATGACAGCATATAAACCGAAAACCGCCATCTACCTAGAGATAGACTTTAGGAGCTGGCGGTTTTGTCTTGAAAACGCTTCTTTGATTCTCCTCTCCCATAATTTCTCGCTTAGAGCAAAGCCGATCGGCTCGGTGCCACCTCAAATTCCTCCGATCGCAACATTTATTTACCTTCTCCCCCCCATAGGTGGGGTGAGATTTTTAACGGCTGCACTATGATTAACGTGCGATAACTCACTTATATAAGTAAACGCTGAGTGCAGAGGGTGCAGCACTCGACTTAAATTCGCCAATGAGAACCACTTATTCGGTGTCGATCGCCTTGAAGCTAATGCCCCAGTTACATCAGGGAAATTAACTCGCCTGAATATTAGGGTAGCTGGCTTTCTGGAGACAGTCGGCTATGCTTGATTCGGCACTGTTTCAATAATTCAATGGAGGATCGCAAGATGCCTCCTAATTTGGCTATTTCGGGGATTGTGATGAAAAATGACTCTTTGGATCTGGTCAAAAGCCTTAGCCCTAGTGCGATGGATCAGATCATGCTATATCTGGCGTTTAGCGCCATGAGAACCAGTGGGCACAGGCACGGGGCGTTTCTAGACGCTGCTGCAACAGCGGCTAAATGTGCCATTTATATGACCTACCTGGAGCAGGACAACAACCTGCGGATGACCGGGCACTTGCATCATATTGAGCCGAAACGGGTGAAGGTGATTGTTGAGGAAGTTCGGGAAGCCCTGACTACGGGAAAATTGCTAAAAATGCTGGGTTCCCAAGAACCTAAATATTTGATTCAGTTTCCTTATGTTTGGCTGGAACAGTATGCTTGGCTTCCGGGACGCCCTCGCATTCCTGGAAACAGCTTGACTGGGGATGAAAAAAAATATCTCGAAGGCAAGGTTCCTCCAAATCCGCCTGACGCTCAACTGATCAATTCTTTTCAGTTTATGGAGTTGATTGAGTTTCTGCACAGGCGATCGCAAGAAGATATGCACCCAGAAAGGCGAATGCCTTTGAGTGAAGCTCTAGCAGAACATATCAAACGTCGCTTGATTTATTCGGGAACAGTGACTCGTATTGATTCTCCTTGGGGAATGCCTTTTTATGCCCTCAGCCGCGCAACTTACTCTCCCGCAGAGCAGGAAGAGCGCACGTTTACGATGGTGGAGGATACGGCTAGATATTTCCGACTAATGAAGGATTGGGCCGAAAAACAACCGAAAGTGATGCGAGTTATGGAAACTTTGGATATTCCGCCGGAACGACTCGATCAGGCTGTTGAGGAATTAGATGAAATTATTCGCAATTGGGCCGATCGCTATCACAAGCGGGGTGAACCAACGATGATTGTACAAATGGTTTTTGGGCCGGAAGAGGGTTAGTCATTAGTCATCAGTCATTAGTCATTAGGAATGAGAATTAAATAACTTCCACAAGTTTGTGGGATGGGCGTCCCGCCCGTCTTGAACAGGCTTTCCTGCCTGTTCCACAATAATAATTAAAATTGTAAGTTATTTAATTTGCGATCCTTAGTCATTAGTTGATTTGTTAAGACTAATGACTGGTAACTAATGATTAAGCGAAAAAAGTTGTCCAGGCTGAGGCTAAGACGATCGCCGCGATCGCCCCGATGAATGTATTGAAAAAATTCACTACCTCATTCGTCAGCCACTCAAACTTTGATTGCACCGTCGCACCAATCACGCTCTCGATATTCGTGGCAATAAAAGCTGCAATAACACAAAAAGCAATTCCTGTCAAGTCAATTAAACCAACCGCCGAACTCACAAGCGCCATCAGAATAGAGCCGACAATACCTGCGATCGTTCCTTCCAAACTTACCGCCCCTTCCGTACCCCTAGGTACAGGCTGCAAGGTTGTAATCAAAAACGTCCGCTTCCCGTAAGCTTTGCCGATTTCGCTAGCGCAAGTATCCGAAAGTTTGGTACAAAAACTAGCTGCATAACCCAGCAATAACAGGGAAATCAAATCTTGTGGCACAGGCATCTTGCCTGTCTCTCCTAAAATGTCGCCTGTTTGTCCTAAAATAGACAATCCCCAAACTCCCACAGCACAAAGAGTAGCGGTTAAAGCAGAACCCCAAACATTTTCCGGGCCGCGTGCGCCCGATCGCTTTTCAGCTATCCCTTCTGCCTCTTTTTGCGCTTTACCGATGCGGGTAACTCCCGATCCGAC
>JAJAYT010000005.1 GCA_026786085.1 Microcoleus sp. CAN_BIN18
ATACTATAAGGCGAAGACTTCTTCACCGGCGACGGAATACCGCATCTCTCACCGTGGGCGATCGTTTCCTCCCGGCTCATTTTCCACTCCCGCGCCGGTGCTAAAATCTTAATCTTGGGATTCAGTGCGCCGATCGACACATCAAACCGTACTTGGTCATTTCCCTTACCTGTACAACCGTGGGCGATCGCATCGGCACCGTATTTTTCCGCAGCTTCTACTAACAATTTAGCAATCAGCGGACGGGCTAGTGCCGTCGAAAGGGGATAGCGATTTTCGTAAAGTGCATTGGCTTGAATTGCTGGAAACGCATAATCTGTGACAAATTCCTCGGTAGCATCAATTACCAACGATTCCGAAGCACCAGATGCCAAAGCTTTTTTGCGGATTGGTTCTAATTCGTCTCCCTGTCCCAAATCCGCCGCCAGAGTAATTACCTCTTCGACTCCCCATTCCTTCATGAGGTAAGGAATGCAGACGGAGGTATCGACTCCGCCGGAATATGCTAGCACAACTTTTTTAGCGCGACTCATTGCTATTTACATCCTGAATTTAACTTAATACGCTTGGGCTAAGACTGTTTATTACCCGGAGATCCCCCTAAATCCCCCGAAAGCAAGGGGGACTTTGATCAATTTCTTGTCCCCCCCTTTTTAAGGGGGGTTAGGGGGGATCTGGCTTCACCCAAGCGTATTGGAATTTAACCAACTTTGTATTATGCACCTAATTGCGATCGATTCTTGTCAGAAATAGTACAGATTTAGATATTCTTTTTTTGCTAAAGTTTGCTATTTCCCGGCCCAGTTGCTGCGAAAAATCTGCTACCGTGGGATACGGTAACTGTGGCGATGGGGAAAAGCCGTGTTTTTTAGTGTTGTGATTCCGACGTACAATCGTAAACCGATTTTGGAAAAATGTCTACTGGCTCTGGAAAATCAGCAGTTTGGTAGTAGTGTCACAGATTATGAGGTGATTGTAGTCGATGATGGCTCGACGGATGGGACGATCGAGTGGTTGGCCGCAGATGCTGACTTGTTGCCTCATGTGCGATCGATCGCCCAATCTCACCAAGGCCCAGCCGCAGCCAGAAATCTGGGCGTTGAAGATGCTAAGGGCGAGACAATTATTTTTATTGACAGCGACTTGGTGGTAACAAAGGATTTTTTGCAAGCACACGCAGATGCTTTGCTACAAGGTTACAAAGATACTGATGCGGTTTTTACTTACGGCAGCGTGATTAATACTTGCAATTTCGATAATCCCACTGCGGAACCTTACAAAATAACGGATTTTTCGGCAGCTTATTTTGCCACGGGAAATGTGGCCATCGCCCGCCACTGGCTGCTGGAAGCTGGACTGTTTGACAATCGCTTTCAACTGTATGGATGGGAAGATTTAGAATTGGGTGTCCGGTTGAAAAAATTAGGTTTAAAACTGATTAAATGTCCGCAGGCTGTAGGCTATCACTGGCATCCAGCTTTTAAGTTAGACCAAATTCCTGGCATGATTGACAGAGAAATTCAGCGCGGGAGAATGGGAGTTTTGTTTTATCAAAAACACCCGAGTTGGGAAGTAAAGCTAATGATTCAAATGACTTGGTTGCACCAAATACTGTGGGGAGTTTTGTCTTTGGGCGGGATGCTGAACGAGCGGACGATGACTCCTTTTTTGCAGTGGTTGATTAACCAAGGCAAGCCGCAGTTAGCTTTAGAAATAGCTCGGATTTTTCTGAATTGGTATAATGTCAAAGCCGTGTATGCTGCTTACGGTGAATTGCCGGCTGATGCAAAAGTTTCATAAATTAGCCCGCCTAAACAACATATAAGATATTGTCAGAGCTTGTCAGGGCTTGTGTAGTTGCCGTTTATATTAAGTAGATATACTGAGAAAACACAAGTCCGAGCAACCCGATAAATACAGGAAAAACAGGGTTTTAAACATTGTAAAAGTTTTACTTTTAATGAAAGTTGCGTGCTGAGTCCGTGATTTTAGGAATATCGGCTGTGAAAGTCGCCTGCGATAATTTAATTTAAAAAAAAACACTATAAACTTCTGATACAATTAGTAAACATCTAAGGAGTGCGCTATTTTGGCGATCGGATGGTTACAGGGAGTCTGAAGGTCTGATTTATGCTACATAGCTGATAAAAGCCTCGCATACAGTCGCTGATTAACCGCCAGCGCTCGAAAAAGCGGAGCTGATTGAAACTTGTATTGCTCAAATCCGCGCCATAAATCAACTTCTACCCAATACTCTTGTTGCTGCAAGCTAATAGTTCAATGTCCAAATAGTTGTGGGCTTTAATTAATTTTACAATCAATTAAAAAATAATATTTTAAGGGGGTATATTGTGAATAAGTCTGACAAAAAATATGCAAAAATACAAACACGGGCATCTGAAAGCGATGCCTTAAAACAAAATATTTTAATCGTTGACGACCACCCAGAAATCTTGCGCCTTTTATCCCAGCTTTTCTCTAACCTGGGATACAAAGTGCGGCCGACAACGGATGGTAAATTGGCTCTAAACTTTGCTATATCGACTCCACCGGATTTGATTTTGCTGGATATTATGATGCCCGGTATGGATGGCTATCAAGTATGCGAACAGCTAAAAGCTTGTCCCGAAACCAAAGATATTCCTGTGATTTTTATCAGTGCTTTAAATGAAGTTTTTGATAAAGTAAAAGGTTTTTCGCTGGGGGCGGTAGACTACATTACTAAACCGTTTGAAATAGAAGAAGTGGTGGCCCGCATCGAAAATCAACTGCTTCTGTGCCGACTTTCTAAGCAAATTACAGCACAAAATGCGCTGCTGACAGCAGAAATAGAAGAACGCAAGCGGATCGAAGTACAACTGCGAGAAAGTCAGCACTGGCTGTCGGCAGTAATTAAAATGAATCCCAATGTTTTGTACGTTTACGATGTGATCGAACAGCGGACTCTGTATCTCAATCGCGAACTGTATGCGGATATTGGCTATTCGCTGGCAGAAATACAGCAAATGGCAGCAGCATTTATTCCTAACTTAATACACGCTGACGATTGGCCGGCATTCTCAGAACACATGAGCAGGATTGAGACAGCAAAAGACGGTGAAAGCTTTGAGCTTGAGTACCGAATTCAGCACAAAAATGGTGAATATCGCTGGTTTTTGAGCCGGGATACCGTGTTTGCTAGAACAGCGGAGGGCAAACCTTGGAAAATTCTGGGAACGGCTACTGAAATTAGCGATCGCAAACAAGCAGAATTCGAGCTTAAAACAGCTTTAGGTGCTTTGGAACGGCAAATCAAGCAAAGATTTCTGCTAGAAACAATTACTCTGGAAATTCGCTACAGCTTAAAGCAGGATCAAGTCTTTCAAACAGCCGCGGCCCAAATTGGTCGAGTTTTTAATGCTGATAGCTGCTTGATTCACACCTACACAGAAGACCCTAATCCCCGGATTTATTGTGTGACTCAGTACAGAAAATCTGAATCACAATCGCTTTTAGATGTAGAAATTCCCCTGCAGGGCAATCCTCACGCTCAGTTTGTATTGTCCCAAGATCAAGCTGTAGTTTCTGACGATATTTTTGCCGAACCGCTGCTAGAAAATGTCAGAGATTTGTGCGTTCAAATAGGTTTGAAGTCGATGATGTCCGTGCGTACTTCCTACCAGGGAAAAGCCAACGGAATGATCTGCTTGCACCAGTACGATGGGCCCCGATACTGGACGCAAGATGAGATCAGATTATTGAAAACTGTGGCGGCACAAATGGGAATTGCGCTCGCTCAAGCCAATCTGCTCGAACAAGATAAACAGCAGCGACTTAAACTTCAACAGAGCGAAGCTACTCTAGCAGCAGCCCAGAAAATTGCCCATATCGGCAGTTGGGAATTTGATTTTCTCACAAATAAACTTACTTGGTCTGAACAAGTATTCCGCATTTTTGGTCTTGACTCAACCGCACCAGAACCGACATACTTGCAACTTTTGGAGATGTATCATCCCGACGACAGAGAGTTTTTTGATCAAACTATAAACCTCGCTATCTCAGAAGGAACTCCCTACAAAATTGAATTGCGAATTTTGCATTCCAGCGGTCATATCCGATATGTGGAATTCAGGGGAGAAGCTGTTTATAACGAAACCTCCGAAGTAATCAAACTGTTGGGAACAGTCATGGATATTACTGAACGAAAACAAGCCGAAGCAGCTTTGCAAATTAGCGAAGAACGTTTTTATCTAGCATTTGAAGGCTGTGCTATGGGATTGTGGGATTGGAATGTGAAGACGGGAGAAGTATATTTTAGTTCGCGGTGGAAGACGATGTTGGGGTATGAAGTGGAGGAGATAGAAGATAGTTTGAAATCCTGGGAAAGACTGTTACATCCAGAGGATTTTCCACAGGCTCAAGCAGCGATACAAGCTCACTTTCAAGGGGAAACTTCGATCTACGAAATGGAATTTCGGATGCTGACAAAATCCGGGGAGTGGAAGTGGATTTTGGCTCAAGCTAAGGTGATGGAACGCGATGATTCGGGAAATCCTCTGCGGATGACGGGCACGCATACTGATATTAGCGATCGCAAAAAAGCCGAAGCAGCTTTGCAATTTAGCGAACAGCGAGAACGAGAAAAAGCTCAACAGTTAGAACAAACTCTGGAATCCTTAAAAAAAGCTCAAGCCCAGCTTATTCAAGCCGAAAAAATGTCAAGTATCGGGCAAATGGTAGCGGGAGTTGCCCACGAAATTAATAACCCAGTCAGCTTCATCTATGGCAATATTATTCCCGCCGCACAGTACGCTGGCGATTTGGTAAAATTGCTCCATCTCTACCAGCAACACTATCCCGAACCATTTCCCGAAATTGCCGAAGAATTGGCACAAGTTGAAGTAGATTTTATCGCTGAGGATTTTCCGAGAATCATGGCTTCAATGCAAGAAGGTGCTAACCGAATTAAGCAGATCGTGCTGTCTTTGCGAAACTTTTCGAGACTCGACGAAAAAGAGTGCAAAGTAATCGATATTCATGAAGGGATAGAGAGCACTTTGGTGATTTTGCAGCACCGATTGCAGTCACAGCCAAAACGTGGGGAAATTCAAGTTATTAAAGAGTACGGCGAACTGCCAAAAGTCGAGTGTTATCCTGCTCAATTAAACCAGGTATTTATGAATTTGCTGGTAAATGCGATCGACGCTGTGGAAGAGTCATCGGCAAACTGTACTGACCAAGTTACCCAGATTCGGATTGTTACTGAAGTCAGCAATGAAAATCAAGTGTGCGTGCGGATTGCTGACAGCGGGCCAGGTATCTGTGCCGAGGTTCAGTCAAGGATGTTTGACCCATTTTTTACTACAAAGCCGATCGGCAGTGGCACTGGTTTGGGATTGTCGATTAGTTACCAAATTGTGAAAGATAGCCACGGCGGTAAGTTGAAGTGTCATTCAGAAGTTGGCCGGGGAACAGAATTTGCGATCGAACTGCCGATTTCCCAAAAAGTCAAAACTAAAATAGGTTTGTAGTGAGGACTTTAGTCCTCAGAAAGAAGGACTAAAGTCCTCACTACGAACCTTTTATTAAGGCTAATTGACTGAAAATAATGTCAAAACCTGACATTTTCTGGGAGATTTCCTGCAAACCATCTGCGGTTTAGTTTCATTTTAACCTAACCGTGATACAATTGAAAGCTACTTTTTTCGCTGCTAGACGTTGCACTCTTTCTCTGGGGAGTGAATTTGACAGTTGATTTCATACATACTATCTCAACATACGTCTGCTGTAGCATCTACCACATTTTTACTGAATTATGACTGACTCAATTCGCTTTCTCATGTGCGCTCCCGACCACTACGACGTGGATTACGTGATTAACCCCTGGATGGAGGGCAACGTACACAAATCATCGCGCGAGCGCGCCGTGGAACAGTGGGAAAAACTCTACAACGTCCTCAAAGACAACGCCATTGTAGACCTCGTACCGCCCGAAAAAGGCTGGCCGGATATGGTTTTCACCGCCAACGCAGGCTTACTTTTAGGCAATACCTTTGTCCTCAGCCGCTTCTATCACAAGGAACGCCAAGGCGAAGAACCCTATTTCAAAGCATGGTTTGAAAGCAAAGGTTTCACCGTGCACGAACTGCCCAAAGACTTGCCGTTTGAGGGTGCAGGTGACGCTTTGCTCGATCGCGAAGGACGCTGGTTGTGGGCCGGATACGGCTTCCGTTCCGAACTCGACTCGCACCCGTTGCTAGCAAAATGGCTCAACATAGAAGTGCTTTCGCTGCGTTTAGTTGACGAACGTTTCTATCACTTAGACACCTGTTTTTGTCCGCTAAACGGCGGCTATTTGCTCTACTATCCAGCAGCATTTGATTCCTACTCCAACCGCTTAATTGAAATGCGAGTTGCGCCGGAAAAACGCATTGCCATTCAAGAAGCAGATGCCGCAAATTTTGCCTGCAATGCTGTCAATATTGACAAAGTTGTGGTAATGAACAAGGTCAGCGAAGGCTTGAAAACGCGCATCACTGAAGCTGGCTTCAAAGTCATCGAAACGCCGATGAGCGAATTTCTGAAAGCGGGCGGCGCGTGCAAGTGTTTGACGCTGCGGGTGAATGAACCGGTGCAAGAA
>JAJAYT010000006.1 GCA_026786085.1 Microcoleus sp. CAN_BIN18
TATCATTCCGGCGCAGCCGGAATTGATATAATATTTAGCAACTTCCTGTCAGCTTATTAATTTGTGCTAAAGATTGTAAATCGGCACTTCCTCCACCGATTCAGCTAACTCAAACTTAAACACCCGGGAATAGAAATAGAATTCGCCGTCAAGAGTTCTCTTAATATTTTCAGCGCGTCGAAAACCGTGCTGTTCCCCTTCATAAGCAACGTAAGCAACCGGTAAACCTTTAGCTTTTAATATCTCTACCATCATCTCCGCTTGATTTGGAGGCACGACTTTATCTTCTAATCCTTGAAAGAAAATAACTGGACAAGATAAACGTTCGGCGGAATGAATAGGCGATCGAGCTACATACAAATCTTTGCGTTCAGGATAAGGCCCAATCAATCCATCCAGATAACGCGCCTCAAACTTGTGAGTATCCCTTGCCAAAGCCTCCAAATCGCTCACGCCATAATAGCTCGCACCGGCCTTAAACACATCGCGGAAAGTCAGAGCGCACAGAGTGGTGTATCCCCCTGCACTACCTCCGGCGATCGCCATTCTGTCACCGTCAACCAAACCCTTTTGATCTAAATATTTAGCACCATTAGCACAGTCATCAACATCGACAATTCCCCAACTATCTTGCAGTCTTTTTCTGTATTCTCGGCCGTAACCAGTGCTACCGCCGTAGTTGACATCAAGCACAGCAAAACCGCGACTCGTCCAATATTGAATTTTCAAATTCATGCTGCTAGAAGTAGCAGCAGTGGGGCCGCCGTGGCTTTTGACGACAAGTGGCGGTTTTTCGGTTGGCCCGGCTGCGAAGTCTTGATTTTGTGGCGGATAGAAGAAACCGAAAGCTGTTAAACCGTTTTCTGTCGGAAAGGCGATCGGTTTCGCTACTGAAAGATAACCAGGTTCGATGCTTAAATCGCTCGCTCGGCGCAATACTTCTAGTTGATTTGTTGCCAAGTTTAGTTGTACGATAGCCGTAGATTCTGTCGGTGAACCTGCCAGAAAAACAACTATTTCTCCCCGTGCTTTAACAGACGAAATATCAGTGTAAGGGGTCTCAATTGTTGTCAACTGCTTTGCGATCAAATCGAGACTTGCTAAATGCCACTTTCCTTGCTGAGTGTAAGTGCAAATAATTTTGCTTTCCGAGACAACAGCGTAGGTAGACATTCCAAAAACCCACTGAGGAAGACCGAATTCAGCAGCCATTTCGCACAGAGGTTCAATTTCTTGTTGTGCCAAAAAAGAGGCTTCTATTCCAGCCTCCGCCCTTAGCAAGGGGGGATTGAGGGAGGTTCTATAAAAATTCCACCAGTTCGATTTGTCAGAAACAAAATACAAAACTCCATCAGGAGACCATTGTGGTTGAAAAATCGACTCTTCTAAGCCACCAGCAACTAAGTTTTTCTTCCCTAAAGAACCGTCAGGATTAATTTCTGCTACCCACAATTCTGTACCATCCCAGGGCATATTTGGATGGTTCCAACTAATCCAGGAAAGTTTAGAACCGTCAGGACTTAAACTGGGCGAAGCATAAAAATCATGGCCTTGAGTTAATATTTGAATATCTGCGCAGTCCGCCAAATTAATGCTAATAATAGTATTGACAGCTTCGCCCTTATCTGCATTGTCTTCGCGCACGCAAATCAAGCGATTTCTGGCTCTGTCAACAAGGCTATCTGCATAACTACAGTCCGCAGTGGGTGTGAGGGGTTCTGGCTGAGAATCTAATGTTTGACAATAAATACGTTGGTCGGCAAAATGAGAGAAATAGACGACTCCAGCACTAACAACAAAGGAACCGCCGCCGTATTCATGAACGCGAGTACGAACATTAAAAGGTGCGGGTGTTATGTCAGTTATTTTACCGTCGGGAGTGCGCCGCACGATGACGCTTCTACCCGCTTCCGAGGGTCTTCCTTCTATCCAATAAATATCATCGCCGTCGATCGCAATTTGTCCGAGCCCGACAGTTCCAGAAACAATTAAATCTGAAGTAATGGGCGATTTCCAAGAGCCGTAGGGTGATACTGTACTCATATAGTTAAGGCTGTTGTGGTTGATGCACAAATAAATTTATATTTGTATTTTACAGGAATTCAGTCTCTGGGGAAGAAGAATGTCCAAAAAACTTGTAGAGTGGAAGGGCGAAGCATTCCGGTAAACAATTTGTTAGTGAGAACCAGAGATTTACTGCCGGAATGCTTCGCCCCTAAAAATATATTGGGGAAAAAATTAGATGAAATTATTTTCAAAAAAATTCTGGATTGTTGCGTCTGTTTTGTACTTTTTAAGTCTTCTCGGTATTATGCTGATAGCAGATATGGGGAAATTAGTTAACTTTCCTCTTGCTCATCCGCCTTATGACAAACTGGGACACTTTATTTTGTATGGTACTGCCTCTTTTTTGTGCCATCGAGCGACGGGCAAAAAAATGATGCGTTTGTTTAATTATCCAATTCCTTTCGGGCCGGCAATTTTTACTGTGTTTACTGCTGCGGAAGAAACGCTGCAAGCGATTTTACCGAATCGTACTGCTAGTATTGAAGATTTTTTATTTAGTTTTGCCGGGATTGCGGTTTTTTATTGGGTTGGAGAAGTTTGGGATAGAAAAAAAGGGAATTGAGAGAAACTGCAATACCAGATTTTGAGAGAGAATCGTCAATTAGGGTGTGGTTTGCGGTGCGCACCCTAATTGAGTTATTTTCCCATTTCTTTGATAATTTGTTCGAGTGAATTTGCTTCTTGAGTTTTGCCTTGGCTTTTGAATAAATCTCTGGCTTTTTTTGCCGACTCTACTGCATCTGCCATTTTATTTTGTGCGTACAGGACTTGCGCTAACATATAGTGAAATTCTGGGACGTTGGGTTTGAGGCGAATTGCGGTTTGAAAATTGGGTAGTGCTTCTGCTAATTTGTTTTGATTGGCTAGAATGCTGCCCAAGTTAGCGTAAGCTTCGGCAAAATTGGGGTCTATTTGAATGACTCTGCGAAATGCTGCTTCTGCGCTTGCTGCGTTTTGTTGGGCGGCAAAGTTTAGGCCTTGTTGGAAAGATTCATTTGCTCCAGTATTTTGAACTAGACTATTATTTTTTACAGGTGATTCTGATGGCTGCATTGGTAAAGGGATGCTTTTAGCACATACAGGAAAAACTGTCAATAGGTTAACGACTGCTATGACGATCGTGAAAAAGAGTTTTTTGGGGGGCTGATTTGACATTGATAATTAACCTGAATTTGCAATCTGAATAATGTGTTTGAGAAGAGGAGGAGAGGGCGGGTTTTGCTTTCATCTTCTCGCTTGTATCTCGTGATTATTTGCTAAACCCGCCCCTACAAGATACTGTTATTTGTTGCTGCAATGACCTACTTAATTACTCTCTTCTAAAAAGGTTTGTACTCGACCGTTTGGTCTCAAAACAACTCGAATTTTAGGGTTTTTTCCATAGGAGACGGCAGAAACAAACGGCTCGCCGACTAATGGCATATTCGCGCGATCGATATAATCGGCTGCTGCTTTTCCCATCGGCATAATACTTTGAATAGACCCGTTTTCATCGATCTGCACGCTGTATTCCAAAGTTTGTTCCATTCCTTCTGGGGGCTTCCAGCGTTCTTCAAAGTAAGTTCTAGCTTCTGAAACCTGGGGAATTGTATCAAATAAAGTTTGGTTTTTTTTGCTCGCTGTGGCTTGGTTGTTGTCAGACTCGGCTTGGGGCTGAGTGTCTTCGAGGGGTGGGAGTCCGGTGCTGGCGGGGGGGACGATCGGCTGCCCGAGACGCGGGAATGATTCCAAGGGGGGAACAGGAAGTCTGGAAGCAGATAGGGAGGGGGGTAGGGGGGGCGGTACGGCGGGAGCTAGTCTCGGCGGTACGGGTGGCAGGAGGTAGGGTATTGCGGGTACTTGGGAGTCGGCAATTTGTTGTTCTGCGGGGGCGGGAATTGTGATTACTTGCCCTTGAGTGGGAGCTGGGGCGCTGTTGTTGGGGGGAAAGAGGAGGGGTGGCTGCTGGATGGGGCTGGGTTTGTTGGTGGTTGGTGTTGGGCTGAGGGCGATCGGGGGCAAGCTGGGGCGGGGGGTGGTGGCGGTGTTGATGGGCGGGGGCGGTAGGGGTGGTAAACCGGGTGTGGCTGTGGGTGTTGGTTGGACGGTTTCGGGGCTGGGGGTGACGCCGGTGGCTAGCTGGGGTTGTGGTGAAGGGGTATTGAATTGTGGGCTGACGGGGGCTGTGGCGGGGGCTGTGGCGGTTTGTGGGGTGGTGGCGGCTCGATCGAACATTTTGACAATTCCTGTCGTCAGACCCACCATCGCGACCAGCATTGCTGCCAGATTTAGCCAGGGTATTGACAAGGGCCGTCCGCGCTCGCGATCGAGGTTGGGGAGGGCTATCACTTCGGTGGCGCAGTCATCTAATGCTGTGGCTAAGTCAAACAGTTGCAGGGTGCTCAAGGGCACTACTGGCCCGGATTCGGCGGCACTCAAAGAGCCTAAAAACAAGTTGTGGGCGAGTAAGCCGCGGGGTTCTAGGCGGGGGGGAACGGGCAGGTAGGTAGTGTTTGGGGCGGCGGTGGCTAGTTCGGATGTGTTGGGTGGTCGATCAAATGTAGCGACATTGGGCGCGACTTCTGGGGGGTCTGGGGCTGTGGTAAAACTGGTTTGGGAGTTGAGGTTGTTGTCCCAATCGCGGGTTTCGCCCAGGAAGTTTTGGACGTAGTTACTGACTGCTTCGTGGAGGGTTTCGAGTTGATGGCGATCGCCCCTAAGTGTAACGTGTTCGGTATCTGGTAGCCTGGGGTCGTCTAGCCGCAACTCGAAATTTAAAGATTTAAACACAGGTTGGCCCGCCCAGCGAGATAGAGGCGAACTTTTGGCTGTAATTTCCAGCGTGCAAGTAGGGGGCGTGTACCGTTTGAGAACCATAGCAGGAATTAAAATTAAACTTTCAAAATACCGAATTGTTAATTCTTAGCACGGTCTAGGAGAGCCAGCCAGAGCCGCCTGTGACCGCCGGGACTGCTGTAAAA
>JAJAYT010000007.1 GCA_026786085.1 Microcoleus sp. CAN_BIN18
ACCGATAAGTAAACTACCAACGTACAGTATGCACCTTCTGAAGTCTATATGCGTCCTGCCTTCGTCATTCTTCCTTCTTCCTTCTTCCTTCTTCCTTCACCTATATGTCAAAACAGATCGATTCAAATCCTGCTCGCGCCGTCATTGTCGCACCAATTGGACTTCTGGCAGGTTTCACCTATCCCGTTCGAGCTCTCACACTGATTTGGCAAACTCCCAAGCTGTGGACTTATGTATTAGTTCCCGTCGTCCTAAATTTTTTAATTGGTATCGGTCTTTATGTAAGCTTGCTATTTCCCAGTTTGGCAGGCATAGACGTTTTAGTTGCCGATTTGTCCGTCCGATTTAATACTTTAATTGCGAGTTTTCCAGCTTGGCTGAGCTTTCTCGGCGGGTTAACAGTCGCTTTCGGATGGCTGCTGCGCGTACTCCTAGTATCAGGACTTTTGCTGATTATCGGATTTTTGTTAGTACAGTTTGGCGTGATTTTGGGCTCGCCCTGGTACGGCAAACTTTCCGAACAATTGGAACTGCTGCGGAACGGTCAATTGCCCGCAGAAGCACCAATGGATTTGGCGAGTAGTTTGCGGGATATTCAAATGGCGATCGCCTTTGAACTGCGAAAACTACAAATTTTGTTGAGCATCGGCTTACCGCTGCTGCTGCTAAATTTTGTGCCAGGATTCGGCTCTATTCTTAGCAGTTTGGGAGGCGTAGCTTTGGGCGCGACTATTGTCTGTTTGGACTTTTTAAATGCACCTTTGGAGCGGCGGAAGCTACCTTTTCGGGAGAAGTTGGAGATAATTTGGGCAAGTTTGCCGGCCAGCGGGAGTTTTGGTTTGGTTTGTTTGGGTTTGGTGAGCATTCCGCTGTTGAATCTGTTGGCGATTCCGCTGTGCGTGACGGCGGGGACTTTGTTTTTTTGCGATCGCATTTGGCCAGTCCGCTTTGCCGCAGAAGAAACAAAAAGCGCTCCCGAAACTAACATTACACCTTAAAAACTAGGGAGATGCTTCTACTTTCTGCCGAATGCTTTCTCCCTGCGGCTGACTCTGGGATTTCACACCGATAAACGGGCTTAAAAACAGCCAGCTAACGAAGAAAAAGGAGGCTGTAAATAGCTGCACAATATCGATCGCGGACAGGTATCCGTCAGATAATAGTGCAATACTTCTATCTGTCAGCCCGAATATCCATGAGAGAATCCCAAACAGCCAAATGCCTTTTTGGAGCATTAGCACAAATGCTGAGACTTCCGAGTTTTGCTGATTATTCATTGATTTAGCCCTTATTGGCGAAGAATCTGATTAACCGGAGCACCCAAGGGCTTAAGGATTTTTGGTGTCTCCTCGGATTCCCTTTGTACTCTCTATGTTAAGAAATGTTTCCAAATATTGCAACGTGGCCAGGGAGGTATTTGTGCATCTATCTCAAGAAGTAGTCGTAGCATCAAAAATAAGTAAACTTTGATACACTTTGGCAGGAGGGGCGATCGCGATCGGGCTTTTGCGGAGTCTTGCCATAAGTCGCAGGCGCTTGATATAGTGAGTCACAGGCTACGTAAAAAAGCTAAATGACAAACTATGCTATTTAACAGTATTGAATTTTTAGTATTTTTTGCGATCGTTTTCGCCATATATTATTTCCCTCCCTTGCAAAAACTGCAAGTTCCCATCCTGATCATTGCCAGTTGTATATTTTACAGTTGGAGCGCCCCCGCACTGCTGCTAATCCTGCTACTGTCCATTATTATCAACGCTACGACAAGCTTTCAAGTTGCCAGAATTTCCGACAAGAAACAGCGATTTTTTTGGGCTTTATCGGGAGTAGTTCTCAATGTCTTAATTTTGAGTTTGTTTAAATACGCTGGTTTGCTGACTACCTTTGTGGCGGATGTTTTTAATATTGCTCGAACCGAAGGTAGCATTGCTTATTTATTCTTAAAATTGCCTTTGCCGATAGGCATTTCTTTCTACACCTTTGAAGGCATAAGTTTAATCGTAGACGTACTGACTCAGAAAAACAAAAGCGAAACAGAATCAAGCGCTTACGTCTCGCCCAACTTCACCCAGCACCTGCTAAATACTTCATTCTTTATTAGCTTTTTCCCCAATTTACTCTCAGGCCCGATTTTAAAATCTAAGACATTTTATCCCCAGATTGCTGCTAAATACTTTAAAGATATTCCTCTTAATTTTATTTTTCGCTCCCTCATTGTCGGCTACTTCCTGAAAATGGTCATCGCCGACAACTTAAAAGACTATACCTTCTGGATCAGCTTTCCCTACTACCAAGGGTTTGGAACCATTACAAACCTGACGCTGTTGTTCGGCTACTCAATCCAAATTTTCGCCGATTTTGCTGGTTACTCCTTAATTGCGATCGGTTTAGCAGCGGCTTTGGGCTACACAATTCCCGACAACTTCGACTTTCCCTACATCTCCCGTTCCCTCTCCGAATTCTGGAGAAGGTGGCACATTTCCCTATCAACTTGGCTCAGAGATTATCTATACTTTCCCCTCGGCGGAAACCGCAAAGGAAAAATCCGAACTTATGTTAACTTAATGGCAGTAATGACTTTAGGAGGATTGTGGCACGGGGCTGCGTGGAGTTATGCTGTTTGGGGGATTTATCACGGATTTGGTTTAGCAGTAGAGCGCTTTTTTGGGTTCGACAAATCCAAAAACCAATCGCCAGAACCAACTCTAGCAGAAACTAAATCAATCTGGCAGCAATTATTATTTGACAGCCTTAGCATTTTAGGAATTTTCTCTTTTGTTTCTGTGGGATGGCTGCTTTTCAAACTGCCGCGATTTGAAGAAGCGGTTGATTTTGCAGTTACTTTAGTTCGCAACTATAAAGTCAAGCCCGGTTGGAGTCAAATTATTCCGACGCTAATTTTTTCCCTACCAGTCGTAATTTATCACATTCCTCATTTTCCCACTTGGCAAAATTTGTTCAAACAGAATTCAAATAAAAACGGTCAAAAAGTCTGGAACCTTTATCAAGATTTAGCTTTAGGAATTATGCTAACAATGATCTTCCTCAACAGTGGCAGCTCGAAACAATTTATTTATTTCCAATTCTAATTTTAAAAGGCGTTCTATGTTTGTTAAATTCCAGTTGCGCTCTATTTTGCGTCCGTTACTAATTTTTTTGTTTCTAATGACTTATTATCAAGTGCTCGTCAGCGGCAGAGTTTTGCTAGCTTCTGAGGGAGTGAGCCTGATTCAAAGTAATATTGTCAAAGCTCAAAGGTATGTCTATCAGAATGATTCCGATCTGAAAATGGTAATAGTAGGTAGTTCCCTAGCTGCAAACCTTAATATGAAAGACATTGGAAATGGCGTAAGGAGCATAGCTTTGGGGGGAGGAGCGAGCCAAACAGGTTTAGAAATAATTAAAAGAAGTAACAGCAAGCCTCCGATAATTTTGGTGGAAATTAACGATACTATTATCCGCAAAATAGATGCCGACTTAGTTGATTCTTTGTATCACCCTATTTTTTATTGGATACGCCAGTATCTGCCGATGATGAGAGAGGAATACCGTCCGATTAGCGTTTTTGTTGATTCTTTAAAAAGTCGCTCGAAACAGAATATGAAACTGATGACACGAGAGGCACTAGATAGTTTAGAAGGTCGCAATCTTACTCCCGAATTATCGCAAAAAGCTATCCAAACGACTGTTGATATTCAAAGCAAACCTTTGTCGAACCAAGATGCAAAAAATATGAAACAAGAAGCTGATTTGATTAAAAATCAAATCGCTGAAATCACAAAGGATAGCGGGGCAAAAGTAGTTTTATTTGACATACCGCTTGAGTCGCGAGTTAATGCTACACTCAGAATAAAACAAGTCCGAGAATTGGCGAAAAAGCTGTTTCCGCCCGATCGCTTTGAGTGGCTACCATCCCCGAAAGAGCGAGAATGGCGTACCAATGACGGCATCCACTTGATCCGCAGCGATGCTAGAGATTTTGCGGAGTTTTTGAGGGATAAATTGCTGGGTTCGTAGGGGCGGTGTTAAGAGTGGCTGCCCAGATTTCGGGTTTCTGAGGTGTACTCGATCAACCCGTAATCTGCTTTAATAATTGAATAAATTCGTTAAATTCGTCAGTCCAGGACGCATCAATACAGATGAGTTACTGCATCAACCCTCAATGCGAACAACGCGAAAACCTTGCTGCTGCTCAAAATTGTCTGGCTTGCGGCACGGCTTTGTTAATTGCCGATCGCTATCGTATCCTTAAATCAGTGCGATCGCCCAATCCCGCACGCCCCACAGATATCTTTGAAGTCGAAGATTTGGGGACAGGGGAAAACGAATGGGGAACTGTCAAAGTTTTAAAAGTCTTGAAACACACCCATAATCCCGATTTACTTCGTTTATTCCAGCAAGAAGCGCGAGTGTTAATTTGGCTGGGGGGAAAAGGCAGAGTTCCCCAAGTCGAACCAGACGGTTATTTCCAAATTAAACTCGCCAATAACTCCCAGAAATTGTCTGGTTTAGTGATGGAAAAGATTAGCGGTGAAAACTTGGCAGAATTCTTAACTAAAAACCAGTTTGTTTCTCAAACACTCGCTTTCGATTGGCTGCAACAAATCATCCAGATTTTGCAGGAAATCCACAAATATCATCTAGTGCATCGGGATATTAAGCCCTCCAATCTGATGCTTGCAGCCGATGGGAAATTGCGATTAATTGACTTTGGGGCCGCAACAGAAGCAGGGATTGATACAACGCCCGTAGGTTCTGCGGGATATTGCGCGCCGGAACAAGTTGCAGGGAAACCAGAAGTGCGATCGGACTTTTTTGCCCTGGGGCGTACTTTTGTACATTTATTAACAGGCTTACCGCCGATCGACTTTCCCGTAAATCCAACAACTGGTAAGATTAACTGGAGGAATCAGGCTGTAGGTGTTGACCAGTCGTTCGTAGACTCGATCGACCAATTGATGGAACCGCTACCAGAAAACCGACCCCAAAATACCCAAGTTATCTTAGAAAAACTCAAAATTAACGACTGATCCCCCCTAAAAAAGGGGGACGCAACATCGCTTCAATAGACCACTTGCATTCATTCCCTCTCAATTCTTAAAATTATCTGCGTGTATCTGCGTCGATCTGCCTTACATCTGCGGTCGATCTATCAATCAAAGATTTACGCAATCAGCCTAATAAATCTCTTCCAACCTGCGAAAATCCCGCTCAACTTCCGCCCACAAAGCCCGATTGTGAGGGTCAGTTTTCACCGCCTTTTTCAAATAAATTCTCGCCTTATCAACCTGCTTTTCCCCGATCAAATGCCGTCCCCAGCGCTGATAGGCGATCGCCTGCCACTGTCGCACCTCCCGATCTTCAGGAACCCGCTGCGCCAAACCCTCAATCAGGGCGATCGCCCTGGGGAACCTCTGATATTTCAGCAACTGTTGCAGTTCAAAATAAGCATCTTGCTTTAACTTTTTGTCCGCAGCCGACAAATCCTCGCTATCTGGATTCGGTTGCTGTTTCCGAGTCACCTTAACTGTCTGCGGTTGAGCTTTCACCGCCTGCGCTGGCGGTGTCGAAGTAGGTGGCACAGTCGAATTAGCAACTTTCGACTCCGCAACATCGGCGGGGGCAATATTCACCAAGAACTTATAAGCCTCAGTAATAGCAATAAACTTATTCTTAGCCTGTTCGTTTCCCGGATTCACATCCGGGTGATACTGTCTGGCTAACTTTCGATAAGAGGCCTTAACTTGCGATAAACTCGCACCAGACCTGAGTCCTAACTGTCGGTAATAATCTGCAATATCCATTTAGCATGAATCAAGTTTTATAATACCATTAAATATGGCAGAATCCTTAAATGTAAAGATTCTGCCAAAATTTACTGCCAACTAGGTTGTAGTGCGAGGATTGCCCGCACTACTGAATCGAAAAAACAACTTACGGACGATCTTCGACTACTTTGTCGATCAAGCCGTATTCCTTGGCTTCCTCAGCCGACATGAAATAGTCACGATCCATGTCTTTCTCGATTTTCTCGATCGGCTTTCCGGTATTGTGAGCGTAGATACCGTTGAGTTGGTGGCGTAGGCGCAGAATCTCCTTCGCCTCAATCTGAATATCTGTTGCTTGTCCCCGCGCGCCCCCAGAAGGCTGGTGAATCATGATCCGCGAGTGAGGCAAAGCTAAGCGTTTGCCCTTCGTACCAGCAGCCAGCAGGAAAGAACCCATCGAAGCAGCCAAGCCCACACAAATCGTCACCACGTCCGATTTAATGTGCTGCATGGTATCAAAAATAGCCATGCCTGCCGACACCATTCCGCCTGGGGAATTGATGTACAAAATGATATCCTTACCTGAATCTTCCGAATCGAGATAGAGCATCACAGCGATGATTTGATTGGCAATTTCATCGTCAATGTCTTTGCCCAAGAATATAATCCGTTCCCGGTAAAGCCGATCGTAGATATTAATCCACTGAGTATCGTAACCACCCGGCATTTTGTAGGGAACTTTTGGCACACCTATAGGCATAATTCGGAACTCCGTTTAGTTGGTAATTGACAGTTTTGAAGGAAGAAGGAAGAAGGAAGAAGGAAGAAGGAAGAGGGAAGAAGGAATAAGGAAGAGGGAAGAAGGAATAAAAGGAATCATTTCAGAAATTAATAACTTCCTCACCGTCTTGCCCCTTGCTATATAGCGATTCTCGATTTTTGTGAGTTCTGCGAGCAAGCAATTACCTTTTTCCCCGATTACCGAAAACCCAAGCGTACCTCATTTTACTGAACCGCTGTATCTAATCTGGTAACATCAGAACTAGATCCGAGTGCGATCTGGACGTTCGCACTACACTCCGAAAAGTTTGATTCCGATGCAGCCATAAAATATCTGAGTTTTGAATTTTGAAGTTATTTCGCTCTTCCCTACGCTAGGCGGTGTCAAAATATTTAACTTTTTAACTTAAAACCGCGAAGCATTGGGAGGAACAAAGCCAACTGAAAATTCAAAACTTTCTTTCACAGCCAGTTAGATGACTCCAGCGGCCAGCGGTTTCGCCAATTCTTCCGAACTTTCAAGAACGCGATCGATCAAACCGTATTCTTTAGCTTCATAGGGTGTCAGGTACAGCAACCGATCCATATCTTTAGTAATTTTGGCGATCGGTTGACCAGTACAGCTTGCAAAAATATCCAGCATCGTCGCTTTATTTGCCAGCACTTCCTTAGCCCGAATTTGAATGTCACTGGCTTGACCGCGCGTGTAAGCCTTGGGTTGGTGCAACACAATCGAAGCGTGGGGTAAGCTAGCCCGAAAGCCCTTTGTACCTGCCGCTAACAGCATCGCAGACATTCCCATTGCCGAACCGAGGCAAATAGTATGGACGGGCGGCTTAATGTATCTAATCGTATCGCAGATAGCGAAGGCTTCGGTTTCAAAGCCGACGGGTTCGCCACTGTAACCAGAAGTGCCGGTCGAGTTGATATAGATTTTGATCGGCTTATCCGGGTCTTCGTACTGCAAGAACAGCAGTTCAGCGATAATCAGTTCTGTTACCGCAGGCACCAGAGGCATACCCAGATAAACGATCCGCTCCTTCAGCAACAGGGAAGGTAAATCGGGAGGGGGAGTTCGAGAGTTGCCTTCCCCGTAGTATTGCGATTGCATAGCTTTAATTGGTATGTTCATAAACCGAAATGTTGCCTGAACTGATGGAGCTATTCTTAAAGAAATAGTAACGCAATCTTTAGGTATCCCGCATGAAAGTTAGTTTACTCCCGGTTTTAAACGACCCTAACCTTGATGCTGCCGCGCCTTCAACGCAGCGCCAGCTAGCGATTTCGGTGTCTGCGACGGCAAGCTCGATCGACTCCAGCGTACCCTTAAACCTGTGCCTGATTCTCGACCACAGTGGCTCGATGGGCGGACGGCCCTTGGAAACCGTCAAACAAGCCGCCGGACGGTTGCTCGATCGGTTGAAGCCTGGGGATCGCTTTTGCGCGGTGGCTTTCGATCATAAAGCCAAAGTCCTCGTCCCGAATCAAGTTGTGGGAGACGCCGCTAGCATTAAACGGCAAATCGAGCAATTGCGTCCGGCCGGGGGCACAGCAATTGACGAGGGGATTAAGTTAGGTATTGAAGAGTTGGGAAAAGGCAAAAAAGAGGCGATATCTCAGGCGTTTTTGCTGACTGACGGCGAAAATGAACACGGCGACGACAGCCGCTGTTTGAAGTTGGCGAAACTGGCGGCCGAGTATAACATGACTTTGAATTCTTTGGGATTTGGCGATAACTGGAATCAGGATATTTTGGAAAAGATTGCTGATGCTGGCGGCGGTGCTCTGGCTCACATTCAGCGTCCAGAAGATGCGGTTGAGGAGTTTGGCAAGTTGTTTACTCGCATCCAAGGTGTAGGTTTGACTAATGCTTATTTGCTATTTTCGCTGATGCCAAAAGTGCGGTTAGCCGAACTTAAACCGATCGCCCAAGTTGCCCCAGACACGATCGAATTACCGGTACAACAGGAGGGCGATCGGTTTATGGTACGTTTGGGAGATTTAATGAAGGATGTAGAGCGAGTAGTTTTGGCTAATATTTATATTGGACAGTTACCAGAAGGTACACAGGCGATCGGGCAATTGCAAATTCGCTATGACGATCCGAGTGTCGGTGAAGGTTTGCTTTCCGATCCCGTTGCAGTTTCTGCTAATATCCTCAAAGTTTATCAGCCAGCACTTAACCCGATGGTGCAGCAGCACATTTTAGCTTTGGCTAAGTACCGCCAAACTCAATTAGCAGAAACCAGATTGCAACAGGGCGATCGGGCCGGTGCGGCAACGATGCTCCAAACAGCCGCTAAAACTGCTCTGCAAATGGGCGATAAAAGTGCCGCAACTGTGCTACAAACCTCTGCTACTCGCTTGCAGTCTGGTGAAGCATTGAGTGAAGCCGATCGCAAGAAAACCCGCATTGCTTCTAAAACTGTGTTGAAGTAGTGTGATGTGCGGTTAATTGCGATCGGCAGAATTGTTCGTAGTAAGGACTTTAGTCCTAATTGACAGAATTGTTCGTAGTAAGGACTTTAGTCCTAATTGACTAAAAGTCACAGAGAGGACTGAAGTCCTTACTACGAACCGGTTTATAATGTTTGTATTACCTATCAAGAGTGTTTGTATGAGCCAGACAATATCTGATAAACTACGCTTTACTACCGCTGATTTAGAACTATTGCCTGATAATGGCGATCGTTACGAACTTATTGATGGAGAGTTATTTGTCACATGGGCCGCACACTGGAATCATCAAGAAGTTTGTGGTAACATCTGCATAGAATTAAATAATTGGTCACAAAAAACAGGATTAGGAGAATCAGTAATTAGTCCAGGGGTTATTCTTACAGATGTTGATTGTGTCATTCCTGATGTGGTTTGGATTAGCAACGAACGCTTGGCTATCTTGCTAGACGAAGCTGGCCATTTAACCGGCGCACCAGAGTTAATTGTTGAAGTATTATCTCCCGGTGCAGACAATGAAAGACGGGATAGAGATTTGAAACTCAGACTCTATTCAGTGCGAGGAGTTCAAGAATACTGGGTGGTGAATTGGCAGTTGCAACAAATAGAAGTTTATCGCAGGGAACAAGCAAGTTTAAGGCTAGTTGCTACACTGTTGAGAAACGATCAACTTACTTCACCTTTGTTACCTGGTTTTAGTTGCTCTGTCGCTCGGATTTTTGCTTAGATTTATGAAATACTTTTACAGGGCGATCGCCATTTGGGGATTTATTACCGTTTTGGGCGGCATATCCCCTGCCATTTCTATTCAATCCTCACCAATACTAATCGTTCAAAATCCAGCAGAAGACTTATTTAATAGCGGTTTAGCCAAATCAGAAGCGGGAGACATTCCAGGGGCGATCGCCGATTACACCGAAGCCATCCGCCTCAACCCAAACTATGCCAAAGCCTACAACAAACGCGGCATAATTCAGGGCCGCAACCTCCAAGATTACCCAGCAGCCAAAGCAGACTTCGATCGCGCAATTGCCATCAACCCCAACTACGGCGACGCCTACTACAACCGCGCCAGAGTCCGCGAGTTATTAAAAGACAAACCGGGTGCGATCGCCGATTATCAAAAAGCCGCCGAACTCTATCAAAAAGATGGCAATACAAAAGATTACCAAGATGCCATCAAACATCTGCAAATACTACTTCCTAAAACATAGTATAGTATTCTTCCATCTGCGTACCCTTCGGGAAGGCTTCGCCTACATCTGCGTTTATCCGCCGACCTCTGCGGTTAAAAACTCCAAATTAACTACTCAAACAATGTCCGTAATGTCCACCATCACCGTCACCGTACCCGCCACAACCGCCAACTTAGGCCCCGGATTCGACTGCATCGGCGCCGCTTTAAGCCTCTACAACCGCTTCCAATTCTCCCGACTCGAACCCTCAGCAACCGAGAAACTAAAAATTACTGTTACGGGCGCAGAAGCCGCCAAAGTCAAGACAGACGAAAGCAATCTGGCACATATAGCATTTGTCACTTTGTACGATCGCCTCAACCAATCGCCGCCGCCCGTCGCCATACACATAGATATGCAAGTGCCGCTTGCTAGAGGTTTGGGAAGTTCCGCTACAGCCATTGTCGGTGGGTTAGTCGGCGCAAATGAATTAGCCGGTGCGCCTTTGAGTCAGGTGGAAGTGATGCAATTGGCGATCGAACTTGAAGGACATCCCGACAACGTTGTCCCCGCTTTACTCGGAGGCTGTCGCCTCGCGGCTAGCAATACACCGCGCGGTTCCTGGGAAATTTGCGACATTCCGTGGCATCCTGATATTGTGCCTGTGGTTGCTATTCCCGATTTTGAACTTTCTACAGCCGAAGCGCGCCAAGTTTTGCCGACAGATTACAGCAGGGCTGACGCGATTTTCAATGCCGCACACCTCGGTTTGTTGGTGCGGGCTTTGGCTACGGGCGATCGAGATTGGCTGCGCTGCGCCCTCCAAGATAAAATTCACCAACCTTACCGCCGATCGCTGATTCAGGGATATGAAGCGGTGCAACAAGCAGCTATGAATGCAGGGGCTTGTGGAATGGTAATTAGCGGTGCGGGGCCGACGCTTTTGGCTCTAACGGATGTTACTAATGTTGATGCGGTTGTGAGGGAAATGGCGGCTGCTTGGATGGAATTTGGGGTGAAGGCTGATGTAAGGGCGATCGGGCTTGATACTCAAGGCGCGCAAATCTCCAGTTAGTTGAGTGGGGCTGACGCATGGGAATCCAGAAACCCGATTTTTAGGAAAATACCTGATTAGGATCGCAAATTAAATAATTTACACAAGTTTGTGGGATGGGGGGGGGGGGGCCCGCCAAAAAAAAAACGGCGGGCCCCCCCCCCCCCAAAAAAAAAAAAAAA
>JAJAYT010000008.1 GCA_026786085.1 Microcoleus sp. CAN_BIN18
AACCGCCCGGTCTTCTGGACTTACAATAGGAGTTAAAAAATGCCTAAAAGTTTACCGTATCATGACTTTGTGATAGCGCGACTAAAAGACCCCTGTTTTGCGGCCGTATATCTCGAAACTCATTTTGAATTAGAGGAAGGCGAAAAACCGGATGAAGCATTGCTCAGACTTGCATTGGGCGATGTAGCCGAAGCTTTGGGTAAACCCAAAATGACTCCTGAAGAATATGAATTGCACTTAAAAAAACTGGATGAATTGCTTTCGCAGCAAGGTAGCGATCCGATTTACAATCTGGGAAATTGGCTGAATGCTTTGGGGTTGAAATTAACTGTTGCTGTTTGTACGGATACGGAGGATAATACTGCAAATGCTGAAGCGCGATCGCAATTAACCGTCTAACCCAACTATAATATAATTATGCCAGAAGTTCACCAAGCGTGAAATTCAGCGTTATGTCACATCAGAGGGCAGAGTACCTTTCGCTGAGTGGTTTGATTCCTTCAAAGATACGAATACTAAAGCCAAGATTATATCTAGGCTAAACCGAGTTATTTCTGGCAATTTCGGAGACTATCGTTCAGTTGGAGAAGGAGTTTGTGAACTCAGAATAGACTATGGCCCTGGTTTCAGAATCTATTTTGGGCAAGTAGGAACAACAATTGTACTTCTTCTGTGCGGAGGAGATAAAAGCACTCAAGACCGAGATATCCGCCAAGCAAAAGAATACTGGACAAATTACAATAGGAGTTAAAACAATGGTTAAAAGTATCCCGGATCATCCGTTTTTAATTGAATCTCTGAGAAAAAATCCGGCATTGTCAGCAGCCTATATAACGGCGACTATAGAGGAAATAGACCCGGAACCTGAACTGCTAAAACTTGCTCTCACCGATGTAGCAGAAGCTTTGGGTCAACTAAAAATGACTCCAGAAGAATATGAATTGCACTTGAAAAAACTGGATGAATTGCTGTCGCGGCAAGGAAGCGATACGATTTATAATCTGGGAACTTGGCTGAATGCTTTGGGATTGAAACTAACTGTTGCTGTTTGTACTGATACAGAGGATAATACTGCAAATGCTGAAATTCCAGCGGAATTAACTGTTTAGCAATATTCAAAAAATGCCTAACTTTCGATATTCGTCTCTGATTAATGCTACCGTTGAAACAGTCTGGAACTTTCACGAAAGGCCAGATATTCTGCAAATTTTGAGTGCGCCTTGGCAACCTGTGAAAATCATTCGCCGCGAAGGTGGACTTGGTGTCGGCGCTATATCAGAATTTCGCCTTTCGTTGGGGCCGATTCCGGTAAAATGGGTGGCGACTCACACTGAGTGCGAACAATATCGGTTGTTTGTTGATGAACAAACTGAGGGGCCGATGACGAGTTGGATTCATCGACACGAGTTTACCACAGAAAATGGTCAGACTAGATTAACGGATGCGATCGCCTTTTCGATACCGGGTGGCCCGATTGTCGATTTATTGTTAGGTTGGTGGGTAAAGCTGCGACTAACAGATATGTTTCGCTACCGCCACGAAGTTACAAAAAGGGAGTGCGAAAAAAATGCAAACAACGGCTGAATATTACTGTGCTTTCTGCGGCGAACCGAGTACAACTTTTGTTGATATCAGTGGCGGAATGGAGCAATCTTATATCGAAGATTGTCAAGTTTGCTGTCGCCCGAATGTTCTGTATGTCAGAATAGATGAAGATACGCTCGATATTGAAATAGACACAGACTATCAAGAATAAGTGATTATGAAAATGTAGGAATTAGATTTGTAGCTGATTTTGTAGAATTCATAAATTTTTCAGTGGCTGCTTCTACGAAAGCCTTAAAAATTCCAGAGTTTACCGAACATTTTGGCGACATTTCTGGATGCCATTGAATTGCTATCATCCAAGGGTGATTTTGATGCTCCATTGCTTCTACCAATGTGTCAGGTGCATCGGCTACAATTCGCCAATCGGATGTTACCTTCCGCACTGCTTGATGGTGCCAGGAAACAACTGTTGTGGAAGTTGTTCCCATAATTTTGGCTAGCCGACTGTTTTGCTCAATTTTAATGCTATGCTCGATCGCACGTGGGGGAATTCCCGATCCGTGACTAACCTCCATACCGTAAGCATCCGGTACGTGAATCACCAAACTGCCACCGCTAGCTACGTTCAGGATTTGCATTCCGCGACAAATCCCCAACACAGGTACGTCAGCCTTGAAAGCTAGCTTGGCTAAGCTTAATTCAAAGTTATCACGTTCTGCATCGATCGCGTAAACTGTGCGATCGAGCAAACCGCCATAAAGTTCTGGATTGATATCTCCACCACCGGAAAAAATCAAACCATCTACCGCATCAAAAATACTAGCCGGATTTAATTGATTAGGCGGCAGTAAAATTGGGATGCCGCCAGCCGCTTGCACTGCATCAATATAAGATCCATTTAAGCGATATTCGCCTGCTTGACAGCGGTTATATGTTGTGATACCAATAATCGGAAATTTTTTCATTTTGTGGAACAGGCCGGAAAGCCTGTTTCTTGTATGATTATTTTTGATTAAATCCTAGAATAAACTGCTACTAATCAACAATTCTGTCTAATTGGTAACAGTTTTAAGATCATTTTCCGGCAACGACTTGCGGGTGCACAGATAAGCGAGCGGCCCAAACAGAGGAACTAATGTTACAGCCCAAAATGCTGTGGCATTCTGCATTCCTCGACGCGCCATGTCGTCGGCCAGCAATGCTGGAAATAACAGGGAAAGCATACAAAAATCCAAACTCATGACGTGGATAAAACGGCTGGTTTGCCACTGCTGAACAAAATTAGACCAATCGCCTTTTGTTAAACCGAAAGCAACTAAAGCAGCAGCACCTAATGTTAGGACAATGGCAGTAAAGCGAGAGTCTAATATCTTTAAAAAGATATTTTTTTTGCCTAGAAATTCGGGATTAGGTTCGCGCAGGGCTAAATAAGGCAGTAAGGCAAAAGCGCCGACGCCAAATGATAAGGTTGCAAATAACCATGCAGGTATTTTCTGCCCTCTACCATCAGCATATAAGACGCAACTGTAGATGAGTGGCCAAATTCCCATGATGTTGAACAAGGCGACAATTAAAGGGTTGATATCTGCTACTTTGCCGGTGGCAAGATTTGTAATTAGTGCGATCGTTTCTGGGCTGTCTGGTGGTGCAAATACAAAGGCGTAGGTGCTGAATGCAATCCAAAGTAGCCAAAATCCAATTTTTCTAAACATAAGTGTGTGGCTCAATACTTCTTCTACTATAACGCAATATGCTTGGGATAAGACGGCGGTTGAAACCGCGCCTACACAAACGAAGTCCGCCTCCGCGGACTGAAGAAGATAACATCATTTTAACCGCCTGCTATTCAACCCGCTTGGAGTAAGTTTTGTCTGCATAGACGTGGCTTTAACCGCCTAGTCTTCTAAATTGTTGCATGAATTGGCGATCGATCCAATCTTTCCAGTACCATAGTAACGGTGATTCCCACATAAAATTACCACGAGAGGCGATCGCACTTTTATTCCCAGTACCGATTAAGGATAAATATTGTGACTGTGGTGCAAAGGGTTTCAGCGGTTTTTGCAATAAAAAATGCTGCAAGTTTTCAAACAGCGGTTTGCCCTGACGCACGGCAAAAACGCCGGCTTTGGGACGGGGATAATTAACCATTGCCGCGATGTCTCCAGCCGCAAATACGTTGGGGTGAGAGACTGATTGCAGGCAATCGTTGACTTGCATAAAACCGTTTGAGTCGGTGGCTAAACCAGATTCTCCGATCCAATGGGCTGCTGATGCTTGTGTTACCCAAAAAATGCGATCGCACTCAACTTTCAAACCAGATTCACAACAGATTTGGGAATTGGTAATTGGTAATTGGGCATTGGGCATTGGGCATTGGGCATTGGATGCTATTTCAATCATTTCTTGGTTTTCTATGGCACGGACTTTTTCCATTAAATGTACTTTAATGCCACGACTAATCAGAATTTCTTTGAGGCGATGACGTACTCTATAGTTATGTCCCGGCATCAATTCAGCACCGCTATGAAACAAGTGAATTTCTAATCCCTCTTCCTGCTTAAACTTTCCTCTATCCTTTAAAATCCATCCGTTACATCCGTTACAAAATCCGCTGCCGAACTTCCCTCTTCCTTCTTCCTTCTTCCTTCTTCCTTCTTCCTTCGCCATACGAGATTGCATATTTAATGCCAATTCTACGCCGCCTGCACCGCCGCCAACAATAGCAATTCGTAGGGGTTTTTCAGGATAATTTTGCCTTTGATTAATTAACTGATTCCAGTTAGCTAAAAACTCAGGTACGGGTTTGGCTGCAATTGCATATTCTGCGGCACCGGGTACGGATAGAGTTGCGGGAGTGCTGCCAATATCGATGGAAAGCAAGTCAAAATTAACTGGAGGGCGATTTTGACAAATGACGCAATTTTTGCTAAAATCGATCGCGATCGCCCGATCGATAAATATCTGACACTGGGCAAATTCCGCCAGCGATCGCAAATCGATATGACATTCATCGTAACCGTAAAACCCCGCAACGTGTCCGGGAAGCATCCCGGAATATGGTGCGTACAGGACATCGCTAATCAGAGTCAAACGCACTCCTAGCAATGGTTTCATGGCGAACATTTTCAATACGATAGCATGACTATGACCGCCGCCAATTAAAACTAAATCTTGTGGCATGGATATTTCGTGTATCAAATATTGTAGGCTAAAGTGCGATCGCAAAGATCGATCGAGCAATTTCCATCAACCAATTCGGAAACCAGCGCAAATGGCTGTAGACTGTAGAACGAGTAAATGTTATCACCAAATTATGCCAGGGTGTGTTTAAATAGCTAACTCACCATTCAACATTATGACATTACGCATCATTCCTCGCGCTTGGCTGCGATCGATTAAAACTCTTTTACCGCTGCTGTTTGCTCTGTCATTCATTATAGTATTGCTGGCGAACAACTTATTTATGCCCGCACTAGCCCAACAACCCCGTCAAGAAATTCGCGGAGTTTGGATGACAACAAACGACAAAGACATCCTCAGAGATAGACGCAAAGTAGCAGATGCTGTCAGTAAACTCAAACAGTTAAATTTCAACACAATTTATCCCGTAGTTTGGAACTCTGGTTATGCAATGTATCCCAGCCCAGTCGCCCAACAAAGAGACATTCAACCATTTGTTTATAGAGGGTTAGACGGACAAGATATGCTCGCAGATTTAATCGCTAAAGCTCACCGCCAAGGCTTGCTAGTAATCCCTTGGTTTGAGTTTGGTTTTATGACACCTCCTACCTCAGAATTAGCATTAAACAATCCCGAATGGCTGACACAAAAACAGGACGGTAGCCAAACATCAAACGGCGCCGGCGGCGAAGTAGTTTGGCTCAATCCCTTTCATCCAGAAGTGCAGAAATTCATCACCGAACTCGTACTAGAAATCACCACTCAATACAACGCCGACGGCATTCAATTTGACGATCACATGAGTTTACCGTCCGAATTTGGTTATGACAAATATACAATTGCTTTGTATACCAAAGAAACCAAAAAAGCTCCTCCAACCGACTCTCAAGACGCAGCATGGGTGAAGTGGCGAGCTGATAAAATCACGGCTTTTATGTCAAGACTAAATCAAGAAGTCAAAGCAGTCAAACCTCATGCGATTTTCTCAATTTCTCCCAATTACTACGAATTTGCTTACAAATATCACCTGCAAGATTGGCTGGCTTGGATACGTTTGGATATTGCCGACGAACTAATCGTGCAAGTGTACCGTTCCAATCTAGAATCATTTGTAGACAAGATTAGCCGTCCAGAAATGGAAGAAGCAAAGCAAAAAATTCCCACAGGAGTTGGGATTATGACAGGTTTAAGAAATCGTCCAGTAGCGATACAGCAAATCAAATCTCAGGTTCGGGCAGTCCAAGAATACGGCTTAGGTGCTGCTTTCTTCTACTACGAAAGCTTGTGGGAAGATGCACCCGAATCAATTGCCGATCGAGTTTATCAATTCAGTGCTTTTTTCCCATCTTCGGCATTCCGAACAGCGCTACAAATGCCCAGACGCGCGGCTACTTTCCCTGCGCCGCCACCACCAAAATCAGACCCGAAAGCTAAGCCAAATCAACCTGGAAATAACAGCAAACCTTCCCCGGCACCAACTACATCAAAGAAGTAAAAAGTCATTAGTCATTGGTTAGAAACCATTAATCCGTAGGGACGGGTTTTACAACAATAAGGCTCTTAGGGCGGCGTCGGAGCAACGGCCCACAATAAAATTCAGTCTTTGTGGAACAGGCCGGAAAGCCTGTTCTTAACAGAGGTGCAAAATGTCAATTTAACCGGAGTTAATATAACAACTACCATCCACAAAAATGCAACCTAACAAAAACATTTTACTACCAAAAATGGGATGCGGCACTTGGGCTTGGGGCAACAGATTGCTTTGGGGCTACGATGAAAGTATGGATGAGGAATTGCAAGCTGCGTTCAATCTTTGTGTCAGCAGCGGTGTCACTTTATTCGATACTGGTGATTCTTACGGAACCGGGAAATTAAACGGACGCAGCGAGCAGCTTTTGGGGCAGTTTTCTCAACAATATCAAGGTGCAAATAAAGAGAGTATTTGTATTGCGACAAAGCTGGCTGCTTATCCTTGGAGACTGACGCGACAATCAATGATATCGGCGGGTAAAGCCTCTGCTTCGCGGCTCGGCAAAAATGTAGATTTGGTGCAAATGCACTGGTCTACTGCTAATTATGCTCCTTGGCAAGAAAGCGCACTTTTAGACGGTCTAGGCGACCTTTATGAGCAAGGATTGGTGAAGGGTGTGGGCTTGTCTAATTACGGGCCGAAACGGCTGAAATGGGTGCATCAAAGATTTAGTTCGCGCCAAATTCCAATTATTACATTGCAAGTGCAATATTCGCTACTTTCTACCTATCCGGTAACAGAACTAGGATTGAAAGATATTTGCGACGAATTGGGGATAAAATTGATTGCTTACAGTCCTCTAGCCTTGGGATTGTTGACTGGAAAATACTCAGAGAATGGCTTATTACCTAAAGGTATCCGAGGTTTGGCGTGTAAACAGATATTGCCGGGAATGCAATTACTTTTGGGATGTTTGCGAGAAATAGCGGCATTGAGAAACAAGACTGTTTCACAAGTGGCAATCAACTGGTGTATCTGCAAAGAAACCATGCCGATTCCTGGGGCGAAATCTGCGGCGCAGGCGAGAGATAATATTGGTGCTCTGGGCTGGGAGTTAGATTGTGGAGAGATTGATGAATTGGATAAGGCGGCGGCGAGTGCAGATAAGAAAATGGTACAAAATATCTTTCAAACGAGATAACCCGGTTCGTAGTGAGGACTTTAGTCCGCATCAATCAGAGGACTGAAGTCCTTACTACGAACCTATAAAAAAAACTAATTGCACAACTTTTCCACGCACCGTACAAACATTTCTACACCCATTCCCAAAGCTGTTTCATCAAAATCAAATCTGGGGTGATGGTGCGGGTAAGCCAAGTTTTTTTCTGGATTGGCCGAACCTAAAAAGAAATAGCAACCGGGGACTTCTTGCAAAAAGAATGACATATCTTCGCCGCCCATTGTTTGACATTCCGGCACGATTCCCGCAGGAGTTTCCACAACTGATTCTGCGACACTACGCACCAATTCAGCCATCTTGGTATCATTGATTGTCGGCGGGTAATAGAAAGAATAATCGAATTTGTAATTTGCGCCGTAACTCTGACAAATTCCAGCAATTATTTGCTCGATTCGCTTGTCAAAATAACCTTGATATGCTGGCTTGAAATAGCGTACAGTGCCACCAATTTGAGCGGTATCAGCAATGACGTTGTGGATGTCACCCGCGTGGAATTTACCCACTGTTACGACTGCGGAGTCGATCGGGTCAATGTTCCGTGATACGATCGACTGCAAGGCATTGACAATTTGGGCTGCAACCACGATCGCATCTACAGTCTGATGAGGCATCCCACCATGTCCACCTTTACCCAAAATTGTGCAATCAAAAGTTTCCACAGCCGCCATCAACGCGCCACTACGCACGCCTACAGTACCTAAAGGCAGATTGTTCCACAAATGCAAGCCGACGATCGCATCAACATTAGGATTCTGCAAAACTCCCGCTTCAACCATCGGTTTTGCGCCTCCTGGGCCTTCTTCGGCGGGCTGAAAGATCATTTTTACTTTACCCGAAAAGCTGTGTTTGTGCTTGGCGAGATAGCAAGCAGTACCAAGGGCGATCGCAGTATGACCATCATGACCACAAGCGTGCATAATTCCGTTATGCTGCGATCGATAATCGACCTCATTTTCCTCTTGAATTGGCAAAGCATCCATATCAGCCCGAATTGCCAAAACTGGCCCCGGTTTGCCGCTGTCTATAGTTGCCACAATCCCAGTTTTAGCAATACCAATTTGAGGCTCAATTCCCCATGCTTGCAACTTTTGCGAAACAAACTCCGCCGTTAAATTCTCCTTAAAACTCAACTCAGGTTTTTGGTGCAAACGCCGTCGCCATTCTACTAACTGCGGCTGTAAATTTCTAATCTCAAGTCGTAATTGAGATGAATCGACAGAAGTTAAATGTGGTAAAGTAGAAACCATATTATTTGTTAGTTGGTATTTGTTATTTGTTTACTCGTTTTACTCTTTAGCTGGCTCTACCTGAGAACCAGTTAAATAATTTTTCTTCTCTGCGCTCTCTGCGCTCTCTGCGGTTAAAATAAAATCTAAGATTTTTTACCACAGAGGGCGCAGAGTACACAGAGAAAGAGAAGATTGAGCAACAGAGGTGTTGAGAATTCTGAATAATTTGTCAAACTCTCTCTTTTCCTTCTCTGCGCTCTCTGCGCTCTCTGCGGTTAAAATAAAATCTAAGATTTTTTACCACAGAGGGCGCAG
>JAJAYT010000009.1 GCA_026786085.1 Microcoleus sp. CAN_BIN18
AGGTCTAGGTTAGCGTCGGTGTCGTAATACATACGGGCCATAGTGCTTGTTTCCTGAGATGCAAATTGGGTGATTGACTGCAAAACTCTCATTTTATCAAAGTAGGGTGCTTTTTTTGCAGAATTTTACAGATTAAGATTTGGATGGGGGAAAATCAAGGGCGATCGCCCTGAATTTCGCAGGGTTAGTGGCGCAGTCTGCGATCGTCAAATATAATGGTCAATAGCGTGCTGTGCTGTTGGAAAAACACAACTAACTTTTTTAACATGAAAATAAAAGCAATACATCATGTCGCGATTATTTGCTCGGATTACGAAGCATCGAAGAAATTTTATGTAGAAGTCTTAGGCTGTTCCATTATCCAAGAAACTTTCCGAACCGAGAGGAATTCTTACAAACTAGATTTGCAAGTCGGAAACAGCAGCGCGATGATTGAGCTTTTCTCATTTCCCCATCCTCCCCAAAGAGTTAACAATCCTGAAGCTTGTGGTTTGAGACATTTAGCTTTTGCAGTTGAGGATATAGAAGCATCTGTTGCTTACTTAAAATCGCAACAAGTAGAAGTAGAAGAAATTCGCCTTGACGAAATTACAGAAAAACGCTTTACATTTTTCAGAGATCCCGACAATTTACCGTTAGAAATCTATGAAATTTAGATAATACGGCGGTTGAAACCGCGTCTAGACAAACGAAGTCCGCCTCCGCGGACTGAAGAGAATTGATAAGATCCGGTGATTTTAACCTCGCACTTTTCAACCCGCTTGGAGTGGGTTTTGTTCGTGTAAACGCGGTTTCAACCGCCGTCTTCAACCCGCTTGGAGTGGGTTTTGTTCGTGTAGATGCGGTTTCAACCGCCATCTTATCTTCGGGCCGTTAATTATAGATTGGTGATTTGAAGGCAGGATTCGATATTTTCTAACAAATTATTGATTAACTGAATCTGGTACTGCTGAATATTTGTCTGTAGTGGCTCTTTGCTGTCTTGAAAACTGATAACTTTGGCGGCGATTTCCTTGTAATGTTGCAGCATTGAAAAAGTATCCATGCTAAAACCGGTGAGATAGTTTTTCGCAGCCTCGCTGCAAATTTCTGTAACTTGATTTAGATAAGCTTCTGAGGATTCAGGCGGCTTTTCATAGCCAGTTCTTTTGTTCAAAATATAGCTAGCACCGCCAACTACTGCGGCTCCCACAGGGCCGCCCAACAGCCAACCTAAGCCCGTTGCGATCGCCACTGGAGTCACTTCGCTGTCGATCGACCTTTTAGCAGCCGGAGCTGGCGGTGGCTCTGGTAAAGCGATTTGCGGGGCTGGGGGAAACGCGATCAAAAGGGCGATCGGCTGTTCCTTGTCGAAGAACTCGCAAGCTTTATTTACCCATTCTGCGATCGTTTGCTGCTGCTTCAACACATCTTGCTCAAATTTTATCTTCCATGCATCAAAAAGCCCTTCCTGGAGCGAAAAAGCCATTTCCGATTGATATCGCTGCAAAAATGTGGGTTGATAAAGCCAAATCTCGAAGTCGGAAACGCTGGATTGAAAGCCTTTAGATATCAACTTTTCGGCTTTTTGTTTAATTTCAATTCTGTCTTTTTGCTTTTTTTGAGCTGCTGCTATTTCTGCGGCGACAGTTTCAGATTTCGATCGCAGAGATTGACAAATCTTAGTAGCTATGGCTTCAATTCTGGGCAACTTAACTGCTAGTTGTTCCTGTTGAGCGGCTACAATACTTTGCAAAGCCGATTCAAACGCGGCAATTCCCGTAGTTTGGGCGGCCGCCACATCACCTTTTAGCCTCGCCCTCAAAGCGGGTAAAGCATCGACGCGGTAAATATTGCTGATATTATTCGGCAAGTTGGAGCGAAAACTTTCGGCAACAAACAACAATCGATTGTATACTTGTTTTTGGTCGTCTGGTTCGAGTAGATTGATAAAGTTGGCAACAAAGACGACAGTGTTAATTTGCCGATCGCTCAACCAATCTCTCAAGTTCTCCCGTTCGCCTAAAGTCATCAATTTGCGAGCGTCCAAAACCTGCACAACTAAGTCAGCCGTGAGCAATTTATCCCGAACTAAGTTATCCTGTTCTTGGCGATCGTTAGTTCCCGGCAAATCCAGCAATTCCACGCCCGTTTTCAGGAATGGGTGGGGACAGTAGACATTCACGGCTGCCACATCATCCCGCATTTGTCTCGCGTCGTCAAGGATGGCGTAGCGTTTCAGAACATCCGTCCCCGGTTCGCTAATTTCCGTGCCGTCTTTCAGGGTAATTTTGGCGTGCAATTCGTCGCCGTAGTTGACATAAATGGCAGCACCTGTAGTGGGCACAAGGTCGATCGGCAAAGCGCGATTTCCCAGCAAAGCATTCAGTAAAGTTGACTTACCATAATTAAACGGCCCGAAGACAGCGATTTGAAAAGTTGGTTTGGCGAGATAGTCGCAAATTGAAGTTGTATCTCGGTAAAGTTGGGAGTTTTTATCTAGTTCGAGAATGCCGAGTGCTGACTTGAGATTGTTGGTCAGGTTTTGATAAATTTCTGGTTGTTGCATATTTAAGATTATCTGATTATGACAAAAAAGGTTTGTAGTGAGGACTTCAGTCCTCTTCTAAACAAAAGGTTTGTAGTGAGGACTTCAGTCCTCTTCTAAACAAAAGGTTTGTAGTGAGGACTTCAGTCCTCTTCTAAACAAAAGGTTTGTAGTGAGGACTTCAGTCCTCTTCTAAACAAAAAAGGTTTGTAGTGAGGACTTCAGTCCTCTTCTAAACAAAAAAGGTTTGTAGTGAGGACTTCAGTCCTCTTCTAAACCCGAGGACTAAAGTCCTCACTACGAACCTGGTTTTAGGTAGGTTGTGGCATCTAGGAGTTCAGAAAATGTGATAAGAACACATTCAGCTAGCAGATGCTAAGAAACTTTGATAAACCGATTCAATACTCTGCGCCTGGGCAGAAACATCAGCATCCAATTTTTCCAACCGCTCCGATTCAACTTGACAATTAATCTCGCGAGATTCCTTTTGTGCCAGCAAATTATCTAACTCAGCTTTCCGAGAATTAATATCAGCATTCATACGATCGCCCACTTCTCGCTCGTAAACATTAAAACACTCTTGTACAGCATCGTGAATCGGTTGCCACTGCTCTTGAGCCACCTGTGGCAGATACTTCACCAGCTCTTTTTTAGCCGCTTTCACCAACTCTTTGCGCGCTCCGTCTGCTTGCAAAACCCCAACTCCCATCCCCAACAAAGCCAAATATAGCGGCCCCAAAACAATCCCCGTAACACTAGCAAGAATCGTACTGACACTTAACACAGTAATTAAGTTGAGCAGGATATTTTTCCAGTCAAAACCCGCTCCTGCCATTGCTACACCCGCCAGATTTCCGGTGGTTAATGAAAACAATCCCATCGCCCATTTTGCCCAAGTTGGCGAGTTATCTTCATTCGAGTTGTTGACTGCTGCGGGTATTTTTTGCCCGGTCAGTTTTTCGGTGATTTTTTCAGTCACTTTTGTGTAAGATGCTCCATAACTTGCCGCACTTTTCGATAGTTGAGAAAATGCTGAATTCATCTCCTGTTCTGCCGTGAGACTCCAAGCTGCTAGTTTGTCGTTGATGTATTGCTCTAATGCTTGTCTGAGCGATGCTTCAAAGGCTTCTCGCTTGTCTTGGCTGAAGAAATCCAGAAATCTCAGCTCGGGTTGATACCGTAAAAAGTCTGTTTCAAAGGTATTTTCTAAGTTGAGAACGTAGATGCGGAAAGAATCTGCGATCGCCCGCGATTTACTATCTCTAACTCCGATAATTTCCTGTTTAAATTCATCGCGAATCTGAGTCAATTTTTTAAACTCCGGCTCAACTGAATTAATCTTTTCCTTCAACTCATTGACATCGCGATCGAGCAATGGTAATCGGCGTCTAACAGCTTCGCGGACGCGAGTAGAAATTTGACGTGCCAAAGTCCTCGCCGGACGCAATTCCGAAATCGCCCTTTCCTGGGTCAAAAACGTATTCAGTGCCGCCATAAACTGCGGAAAACCAGTTCCTGCCAAATCTGCATCCTGATTTTTCATCCGCAACCTGAGCGCCTTAATTGAGGTAATTGGAAACACCCGTTCGTCGTAAATATCGTGTCCTTCTGTCAAACAATATTCAGCCAAATTAGCTTTGAAAACCCGTCCGAGTTTCTCTTCTGCTTCTGCCATTTCTTCAGGATCATCTGGATCAATCAAACTTTCCCGCACCTGATCCCAAGCATTGATCAGAAAGAAAATGCTCAATCCGCGACCTTTGATGTAATTTTCTAGATAACGTCTTTCGCCCATTGTACAAGGCTGAGTCGCCCTGAGTACAAACAAAATAGCGTGGCAGTTGTTGATGTAACCGAGAGATAATTCATTGCGGGATTCTGTGTCGTTCAGTCCGGGACTGTCTACTATTTCGATGCCTTTTTCTAGCAAAGGTAAAGGATATTCTACTATGGCACAGTCGATATCTGGAAATGCTGGTTTCTGTTCTGATTCTAGGCGTTTTGCTTCGGCGGGGTCAATTGTGTAGTCCTGTTTGAAACTTTTAAAATCGAGCTGTTTGGGGCTTTTGCCATCGTTGAAATAAACGGTGACTTTTTTTTCGGAACCGTAGCGCAAAATCGTCAGAAAAGCTGTGCAGGGATTGACATCGCTGGGTAGCAAGTTTTCGCCGATTAAGGCATTTAGAAAAGTGCTTTTGCCGCGTTTCATGTCGCCTAAAACTAGCAGCCTAAAGACTCCTTGACGCAGGTTTTTGCTGGCGAGATTGATGTCGGCGTTTTCGGTTTCTAAGCCTAGTTTTCCTGATGCTGCGGTTCCGGCTAACTCGGATTGCTCGATCGCTGTGGCGATGTTGCTGAGGCGATCGGCAATTTCTCGACGGACGGTGGCTACTCGCTCTAAATCGTTGAGAAAGTTGCTGGTTTCTACTTTAAGGTTCATGGTTTTTTTTGATGTTTTTTTGATTGTCTTGTGCGAGAATAAGCAAAAAGTAATTTGATATCAAATCCGGTGGCATCGGGATTCGTATTAACCGCATTCAGGACACTCAAGATGCCGTTTCCCTACAGTTGATCTGGCGATAGTTACATTTGGTGCGAGCGCTGATGATTATTTTGGAGTAGGGAAATGGCATGGCATTGCCGTGTCCTCCGTTTGTAAAAGTTTTGGGTTATTTTCTAGTCTTCTTCAAAAAATGTTTTGTGAACAATCAAAGCAATTCCTCCAATTACCAGCGCCATTCCTAGCCAAGATGCAATACGAACCACAAAAATAACAGCAATGACAATGCCGATAAATTGAGCATTGGCTAGGATTTTTCGGCGCCACTGTTGTTTGAGTTTGCTGTTAGCTTGGGGGTCTGGTTCGTCGTACTTTATGGTTAGATAGGCTGGTACTGAGAGGTCGATTGCTGCTTCTAGTTCGCGAACCAAAATTTCTTGTTCGTGTTTCCGCAGTTCTTGTTCTTTGTGCCGGAGTTCTCTTGATTTTTTGTCGGTAGAATTCATGAATTTGCCCCTGTTTGACAGTTGAAAAGTGTGTGATTTTTTGTAAATGTTACTAGAAACAATTGGTTTAAAGCCGGAACCCTGATCGGGGAGAAATTAAAAGAAAACTATTCATTACTCCAATCTTGTTCCTTTTAGGTAGAGGTCGCACTCAACTGTCAACTGTCAACTGTCAACTGTCAACTGAATGAAGGAGCGATAGGTTCTCCACAAATGTAACTCACGTTTTTCGCGGTGTCGAGAGGGGTTCATAAATTTTAAAGAGGTCGATCGACCTTTTGAGTCGATCGCCCTTCGCATCATCGATGGCCTTCGGGGCTGATGGTAGTGCGATCGCACTCAGCGTCCGACAAATCGACCAAACGCGATCGAAACAAGTTACAGCCAGCCAATTGAGCTTTGGTTAACTTGGCTTTCTCCAAATTAGCTCGGCTCAAATTGGCATATCTCAAATCGGCATTGCTCAAATCGGCATTGTACAAATCCGCACCTTGCAAATTTGCTCTCTGCAAATTAGCACCTTGTAAATTAGCATGGCGCAAATTGGCTCTAGATAAATTAGCTCCTGACAAATTCGCTTCCGACAAGTTGGCTTGATAAAGTTGAATATCGCCCAATTCAGCATCTTGCAACTCTGTTTTATAAAGATTAGCTTGACTCAGATTTCCGTAGGGCAAATAAGCTCGCCTCAGAATGCTACCAGAAAGGTTTATTTCTGTCAAATCTGCTTGAAACAAGTTATCTCCACTTAAGTCAACTGTGTGAAAGTTTCGCTTGCCCTGAGAATACTGAGCGAGTAATTCCTCAGCGCTTAGCTTTTGCATTTTCATCCCTTTAGGAGGACAGCTATTACAGCCAATCCATAACGATAGTTGATGTTGATTGTTCTGTGTATTTATACTTAGGCATTTTTTTATGTTAAACTTGTGCAACAACGATCGTACTTTTTCTAAGATTTTTTTTATATTTGTAAATTTCTGCGTTGCTCCACGCTTGCTGTCGGCAATGTCAAGATCGATCGAGAAACCAAAGCTAATCCTCTACTGAAATATGCCAGAACTTCCTCTTTCCATTGCCGAGCACTACCACGAACAGACGAAATACGATCCCGAAACCCTTGCTGCCAAAAGCAGACAGCTAGATTGGACAGAGCAACCTGTGCCATTCAAGGAATATAAAATTGGAGCGTATTTTGACCTCAAGCCTTATCTAAAAGACCCCTCAGATGATCCAAATGCCGCTCCCGATGCCGGTTGGTGGCATCGGTTGTCTAACTTGTTGCTGTGCAGCTACGGGTTGACGGCGAAGGTGCACACGGTAGATGACAGCTACCTGTATTTGCGATCGGCACCGTCGGCGGGCGGGCTCTACCCAGCAGAGGTTTATTTAATATCTCGCGGTACGCCGCATTTGCCGGCCGGACTCTACAACTATCAGTGCAGAACTCATTCACTCGTTCATTTTTGGGACAGCCAAGTTTGGCCGGGGTTGCGAGCAGCTTGTTTTGCGTCGCCGGTGCTAGAAAATACCCAATTGGCGATCGCCGTTACCACTGTTTTCTTCCGTTCTTCTTGGCGTTACGAAGACCGAGCTTATCGACGAATTTTCCTAGACACTGGTCATTTATTGAGCAATATCGAGTTAGCTTGCGCCATCAACGATTACCGCCCTCACCTAATTGGAGGATTCGCCGACGAAGCGATCGATCAATTACTGTACATCGACTCGGAGCAAGAAGGAGCGATTTGTTTAATTGCTGTAGCCGACTTGCTAGATATCGACCAAAACTTGCCAAGATTCAAAACAGCCTTGCCCGGAAATACCACAACAGATTACCCAGAAATTTCGGAAGGTCAACTTTTAGGATGCCTCCATAAAGCGACACAGTTAGACTCAGATACCACCGGAGTTGATGGATGGAAATTCGATGAAAGTGAAGGCGATTTAGACGATAAATACAACTTTCCATTTTGTACTAAAGTTTCGACGGTAACTCCTTCGATTCCTTGGGGAGTGAATCTGGAAACTTTAGAAAATACTATGCTCAAAAGGCGTTCTACCCGTGCTTATACAGGTGCTTCTTTGAGCTTGGGCGAACTGCTAGCTATCCTCGATTTTACTTACCAGCCACAGCACTATATCGACCAAGGATTAGATAGTTCTCCTGACTATTTCGATTTGAGTTTAATCGAAACTTTTATTGCAGTTTCGGGAGTGCATGGGTTAGAAGAAGGTTGTTATTATTACGCTCCAAAAGCTCAAGAATTGCGGCAAATTCGGTTTAAAAATTTCCGCAGGGAGCTGCATTTTTTGTGCTTGGGGCAAGATTTAGGCAGAGATGCAGCGGTGCTGTTGTTTCACACGGCGGATTTGAAGAGGGCGGTAGCAAAATATGGCGATCGAGTTTACCGATATTTGCACATGGATGCGGGTCATTTGGGCCAAAGGTTGAATTTAGCAGCTATTGAACTGCGTTTAGGTGTCAGTGGTATTGCGGGCTTTTTTGACGATCGCGTTAATGATGTTCTCGGTATTCCTACGAGTGAGGCTGTGCTTTATATTACAACTCTGGGAAGACCGCGATCGTGAGGATTAGTGCGATCGTTTTAGCAGACATAATTATGAGTTAAATGAAATTTACCGAGATGAACGTAGAAACCGGGTTTCTACGAAGTTTTATGTTGAGTAATGAGAAGTTTAGAAAGAAGACCGAGCGGTTGAAACCGCGTCTACACAAACAAAACCCGCCTCCGCGGGTTGAAGATAAGAAGACCGGGCGCTTTAAATTACCCTATTTTCTTCAGTCCGCGGAGGCGGACTTAGTTTTTGTAGGCGCGGTTTTAACCGCCGTCTGATCTATTTCCCAATACAAAACCTACTAAATATTCTATCGAGCACTGATTCCGTCACTTCCTCTCCCGTAACTTCCCCCAATGCTTGAATTGCACCGCGCAAATCTATTGTCCAAAAATCAAAAGGCAATTTATTGGTAATAGTCTCCGTGCATTGTTCCAGAGAAATTTTGCCTCTGGTTAAGGCTGCTGCTTGCCGCTGGTTGATTGCTAAGTCTGAGTTTGCTGCGTGTAAATTTCCGCCGCTGACGGCATTTAAGATTGCTGTTTCTAAGTCTTCTATGCCTCGATCTAGGGCGGCGGCGGCGGTAATTATTGGATGAATTTCAGAAGAGAAAGGTAATTCGGGAATTGTGTTTACTAGGTCGATTTTGTTGATAATTATAATTAGCGGGCGGTGTTTTACTTGTTCGTAAATTTCGGAATCGCCCTCTGTCCAACCAGATTCCGCGTCAATTGTCAATAAGACTAAATCGGCTTGTTTTGCTGCGGCGCGCGATCGCTCAACGCCAATTTTTTCAACCTTATCTTCCGTTTCCCGAATGCCAGCAGTATCGAGCACTTGCACGGGAATCCCGCCCACAACTAGCTGCGACTCTACCACATCCCGCGTCGTTCCCGGCAAATCTGTGACGATCGCCCGATCGCTCTTACTCCACGCATTCAACAAACTCGACTTTCCCACATTCGGCCGCCCGACAATCGCTACTTTCAAACCACTTCTCAACAATTCTCCGCGATCGGCCGTTGCCAAAATAGTTGACAATTCGTGCAAAACATGATTTATTTCCAAACAAGTCTTAGCTTCATCTAAAGGCGGCAAATCTTCCTCGAAATCAATTCTCGCCTCAATTTCTGCCAACAAGTCCAAACAAGTTGTCCTCAATTTGCGAATCGGCTGGGCTAATTTTCCCTGAACACCGGACAAAGAACTTTTCGAGGCTGCGGGCGATTGTGCTCCAAACAAATCTGAAATACTTTCAGATTGATTTAAATCGAGCCTTCCATTCAAAAAAGA
>JAJAYT010000010.1 GCA_026786085.1 Microcoleus sp. CAN_BIN18
AATGACAACAGTTAACAGTCAACAGTCAACAGAAAACAGTCAACAGTTAACAGTCAACAGTCAACAGTTAACAGTTAACAGTCAACAGTCAACAGTTAACAGTTAACAGACAACAGTTAACAGTCAACAGTTAACAGTCAACAGTTAACTAATTAAGGCAAAACCCTAATTCCACCCCGACAAACCATCTCCCCCGGATGCAAGATTAATTCATCAATTGCAACTTCCGGGCCAAAATCAATTTTAAAACCATTTAAAACATTCCTGTCTAATTGTTTTGAAACTTCAATTTCTGGATTTTCAAACATCAATTCGTGACTGCTCGCCATCCGCAAACCAGTCCGCAATACAAAAGGAATTTGCGTACCGTCAGCACGCAAAATAACAGCCGAAAGCGTCAACAAACCAGCATCAATTGCGATTTGCGAATTTTGCAATTTCAGTGGCTGTTCCAGATCGGCGATCGGCTCTAGAGGCGACAAAAATTCACTCAAAGCATCGGCCAGCAAAGGTGCTTTCAGGGACGCATTCAAATCCGCTTGGCTGAGCCTCAAAACGCCGAATATGGGGAAAGATTCTAAGAGGCGGAGGGGTTGACCCTTTATAACTTGACCGAGGTTGATGCGAATGCCGCAGCCCTCTATGGCAATTTCAGTGAGGTGTAATCCTTTATACACAGCACCGCGAGCAGCAACCGTTACTTTCGGGATCGTACCGCTGAGGATTTGTCGATCGCTCCCCTCAATTTTTACCTTTAACTCGTCAACCTGCTGAACTTGCGATCGCAGCCACAACTGAACCGCCGGAGACAGCACCGCGCTGACGATCCGGCTACCTTGACTAGGCGGCCGTGTGGGATCGGAGCCTAAATTAGCAGTCTTACCAGAGCTATCCGCGCCAGAGCCATTGTCAAATAGAAGAGAGTTGCGATCGACAGTCATAAACAATTTCAGAATCTAAACCTTAATATTCAAGCACAGAAATTTAACTAAGACTGGCGCATCCCGTCTCATCAACCCGGTTCCTGCACAGATATTCTGATTTTGATCATAAACCGGGTTAATGAACACCAGCCCTAAATAACCCCAAAAGCCAGCAGAAATCTGGGATCGGCAACACCTGAAGCCGAAAAATTATCACCTTTCTTCCCTCGGGATCTCTACGCGAGGAAAGCGAGTTGTGCGATCCCCAGGTAAATTTCGCGATCGAGCGTATAAAATTAACCAGCAGTACGGGATTTATGGTAGTGTTGGTTTATGGTCGGGTCAGACCCACACCACTCACATCACCAGCAAACCAACGGTGCAGACCTGTGCCTGCCGCAAGTCTTTTCCTCGTAGTTTTTGCACAACATTCAGGGTAATCCCATCAGGACAATCTGCACTCTTACCGGACGCCCTGTAATCATTTGTCGGCATTGTAATTTATTCCTAACCAGGAATTGAGCATTGTCAGCATCGGTTAATCAATTAACCGCGTCGTGTTTCCTCCCTCACCGCTCGCGTATTGAGGGTTTCCACACTCCCGTCATGTCCGATCAACAAAGATTGCAAAAAATTCTCGCCCAGTGGGGCATTGCCTCTCGCCGTCTTGCAGAACAGATGATTGTAGCTGGACGAGTCCGAGTTAATGGCAATATTGTTGGTTTAGGACAAAAAGCAAATCCTGATTGGGATCTGATCGAAGTCGATGGAATCCCAGTGAAACCAGCCGATCGACCCGCAGAGGTCTATCTGTTGCTCAACAAACCCGCAGGCGTAGTTTCTACTTGCAACGATCCCAGAGCTCGATCGAAAGTTCTCGACCTACTGCCACCCCAACTGCGCTCAGGTCAAGGCATCCACCCCGTAGGACGCTTAGATGCAGATTCCACAGGCGCCCTCTTACTGACTAATGATGGTAAGCTGACATTTTGTTTGACCCATCCGCGTCACTCGATCGCCAAAACTTATCAGGTTTGGGTGCTCGGCGATCCCCCGGGACCCATACTGCAAGCGTGGCGTCAGGGCATCATCTTGTCCGGCAGAAAGACTTTGCCCGCCAAAGTTAGAGTTCTAGATCGCACGCGAGACCAAACTCTGTTAGAAGTAATTCTATCAGAAGGCAGAAACCGACAGATTCGGCGAACCGCCGAGCAGTTGGGATATCCCGTGATGCGCCTGCACCGCACAGCCATTGGCCCAATTCAATTGCAGCAGCCAGCGCAGCCAATATTACCACCAGGCTGCTATCGACCCCTTGAAGATTCGGAAATTATTTTTTTATGGAATCTAGTCAACCTAACATCAATAAGCGTGCCACTAAATCCCCAGGAGCACAGCAGATGACAAAGAATTTATTGTTCTTATTCTTCAAAACAACTAAGCAGAAACTACATTCCCAAGAACCCGAACCACCTCAGAAAAAGCTAGCGGAAATAGGGGCTCAACTCCGCCAGTACCGCGAACAGAATTCGATTTCTTTGGACAAAGTAGCCGTAGTAACAATGATTCGGCGGAATATACTACAAGCCATCGAGGAGGGTCAACTCGACCAACTCCCAGAACCGGTCTACACTCAGGGTTTGATCAAGCGGTACGCCGAAGCAATGGGTTTGGACGGAACTCAGTTTTCCTACTTTTTGCCGATCAAAGCACCGCCACGATCGTCCACCAAGCTATCCTGGGAAAATCGGCCTCAGTTGCGGCCGATACACCTTTACCTCTTTTACACATTTCTAATTATCTGTTCAGTCAATGGCTTATCTCAGTTGATGGCCAGTTCTGGGACAGTAAAAAACCGTGCGGCAACCGAAGAAATCGCACTTGGGCAGCAAGAACAAGCTCGTTTACTTGCTGAGGCATCAGCGGCTTCAAAAAATCAGACAACTGATAGTTACGCGGCTGTCGAAGCAGCAAGAACCGGTCAAAAAAATTTAGATAAATCTGGTAGTAAACCAGTGATGGTTAGCGTCACTCTTCAGGCCGAATCCTGGATGCAGGTAGAAGTCGATGGCAAAATAGAGTTTGAGGGAATTTTGCCGATCGGGACTGTGCGCACCTGGCAGGCCGATCGCAAATTAGTAGTTCTAGCTGGTAACGCTGGCGGGGTAATGATTGCTCTTAATAACGGACAAGCCGAACTACTCGGAGCTCCTGGAGTCCCCAAAGAAGCTGTTTTTCAAGCAGACCAACTCAAGCCTTCAGAAAAGCCCAAGAATGAAGGTTAATAGGTAATTGGAAATTGGAAATTGGGAATAGGTAATGGCTGGCAGTCCACAGTTTGTAATGAGAATGTACGTCTTTATTGACTAATTACCAATTACCCATTACCAATTACCCATTACCAATTACCCATTACCAATTCCCCATAATCAATTTTTATGGGGAGTGCGCCCGCTGATGTAAGTCATGGTTTTGAGCCGATCGCGCACATCCCAATTCAAAGCTTCCCGCCGATACCGCCAGCCCCAATTTCCTTCTGCTTTCCCGGGAAAATTCATCCGCGCGTCAGTATCCAAACCCAACAAATCTTGAAACGGTACAATTGCCAAATTAGCAATAGAAATCCAAGCCATGCGGATTAAAGACCAGTGAATTCCTTGGGGATCGATGCAGCCCAAATAACGCAAAACCTCATCTCTTTCGTAGTTTTGCAATTGATTGAACCATCCGACAGTCGTGTCGTTGTCGTGAGTGCCAGTGTAAACTACGCAGTTGCGAACATAGTTAAAAGGCAAAAAAGGATCGCCTGGGCCAGCGCCGAAAGCAAACTGCAAAATCTTCATTCCCGGAAACTCAAATCGATCGCGCAAAACTTCCACTTCAGGAGTAATTACCCCTAAATCCTCAGCGATAATTGGCAAATTGCCGAACTTCTCGTGAATTACTTCAAACAAAGCTGTTCCCGGCGCTTTAATCCACTCTCCATCCATCGCAGTTTCCTGCCCGCGCTTCACAGCCCAGTAAGCGTCAAATCCTCGAAAGTGGTCGATCCGAGTCACGTCTACATAAGCGAAAATCGCCTCAAAACGCTGCACCCACCACTCGAAATTATTGGCTTGCAGAGCCTCCCAATTGTATACCGGGTTGCCCCACAATTGACCTGTTTCGCTAAAGTAATCCGGGGGAACTCCCGCCATTAAAGCGGCTTCTCCAGTTGCTTCATCCAAGCAGAATAAGTCTGGATGCGACCACACATCCGCGCTATCGTGAGCGACATAAATCGGAATGTCACCAATGATTTTAATGTCGCGGAGGTTTGCATAGCGTTTCAATTCTGTCCACTGGCGGAAAAACTCAAATTGAACGTATTTGTAGTAATAAATATCAGCATTTAGCTGCTGCCGCCACTTGTCTAAGGCCTCGGGTTTTCTCTGGACAATCTCTGGTTCCCAATTGTTCCAGCTAACACCGCCAAAGCTGTCTTTCAGTGCCATAAATAAGGCATAATCTTCCAGCCAAACCGCTTTGCTGTCGCAAAAAGCCGAGAATTCTCTTTGCTGCACCGGCGATGCTTTCACTTTGAAGTTTTCGCAGGCTTTTTTGAGCATGGGTATTTTGTGCGCGATCGCCCGATCGAATTCTACAGTATCCAGCGGAAATTCCGGCGAACCATCTAAATCTTCATCGCACAGCAATTGCTCATCCCGCAGCATTTCCGGGCTCAGCATCATCGGATTTCCTGCCATTGCTGAATAGCACGAATAAGGAGAATTGCCGTATCCTGTCGGGCCCAGCGGCAATATCTGCCAGTATTGCTGGTCGCTTTCCACTAAAAAGTCAATAAACTTATATGCTTCTATGCCCATGTCCCCAACGCCAAATCGGCTGGGAAAAGATGTCGGGTGGAGTAGAATGCCGCTAGCTCGGGGAAAAAGCATAATCTATCTAAAGATATAGGAGTTAAACATTGACAATTTGCCCGATATTCCCTATAAATTCAACTTCGCAGTTTTTAGGGTGATTGTCAGGGCAAATACTTTTGTGATTGTCTCATATTTTATACTGGAACGTCTTTTCTTTAATATTTGTATTGGTCGATCGCACCCGGTTTCTGCCTAACTTTTGAATATAACTTTTCTTGGGCTTTCGCCCAATCTCTCTTAAGTCGTAAATTACCCGTCGCAGCAACCATCAGCCATCGCTTAATAAAAATTAATAAACAAATCAGCCGGCTGTTTTTGTATCTCACGAAACAGTCGGCTGCGAAATTACCTGAAAAGAGACTGAGTTTAGGCTTCCTTGTTCAACAATTTCTGCACTTGCTTGAGAGCAATAGCCCCAACGTTGTACAAAGCCCAGCCGCCCGCCAACAAGACAGGCATCAATACTATTAGTATGCGGAAGTCAAAATCCATGAGTGTTACTCCTAAAGTTTTTTAACAAATTCTCTTGACACTCCCCGGCGTGAAACGGGGATTCTTAATTCATCGACTGAGCTTTAAGCGCTGTGCCCTTGCGGCAATCCTTAAACTTTTCAACCGTGCAATTGCACCAATTGACCATCTTAACTCACAACCGCTCCAGAGGGTCTATCTCCACTCATCGTACGCTGGATACGAAGAAGCGAGTTCGGGTTTGCCCCACCCTACGGGAATTGAAACAAATTATTTATTTCAATAGTGCATGAGAATACGTTGATTCCCCAGCTCTGTTTTACGAGGTTTTCGCTACCGCTTCTTTTTGCTTTCAAAAAGCTTTCAGGTTCGAGGGTGCCGACTAAAAGCCGCTTCACAACCGCCCACCTTGGGAATTACAACCATGTTTATTCTATCAAAAGGCTGTCCTATTAAGGACTGGGTTTTCAACCCAATTTTCTGACAATCTATTTGTATCTCATTTTGTCGCTGTTGTAACAAAGCAACCTGAATCCCGAAAATAATTCCAACAATCCGGTAAAACATTGTAGTATGTAGCAATACCCGGTAAATAGACTACTATGACTCGCTATGTCACACCTAGAGAAGCCTGCAAATTCCTCTCAGTTTCAGAAAAAACACTCAGGAACTGGGACGAAGCAGGGAAAATCCAAGCTATCAGAACACCAACCAACCATCGAAGATACGACATTGATTCAGTCTTCAGTGACGGAATCGATAGAAGATTTACCGCACTCTATTGCAGAGTCAGTAGCGCCAAACAAAAAGAAGACCTTGAGAGGCAAGTCAACTATCTCCAAGAACTCTACCCCCAAGGGCAAGTCTTCAAAGACATCGGAGGTGGACTCAACTTCAAGCGCAAAGGGCTTCTTACCCTTCTGGGACAAGTCATGTCAAGAGACATCAGCCAAATTGTGGTCTGCCACCCTGACCGACTCGCAAGGTTTGGTAGTGACCTCATCAGGTGGATTTGTGAACAAAACGATTGCCAACTCGTGGTTCTCAGTAGAACAGACTTGTCTCCAGAACGAGAAATACTTGAAGATACTCTTGCCATCATCCACGTCTTTGGTTGCCGACTCTACGGTTTGCGAAAGTACAAATCTGCTATCAAAGAAGATCCGAGTCTACCCGGAAACGAAATTAGCAGCAATTTGGAGGAAGTGGATATCGGCTAGTCGCTGGTGTTATAACCAAGCAATCGCTATCCTCAAGAATCAAAAAATTGGCAAATATGACTTGCGAAAGCAAATCATGGACGGTGCGCCAGATTGGGTGAGTCAACAGCCTTACAACCCTAGGCAGTTAGCAGTTTTTCAGGCATTTGAAGCACATAAAGCTGCCAAGAAATCAGGGGGTTTTGCTAAGTTTCGTAGCTGCCGGGATACCTCTCAAACCATTCGATTTCAAGCATCTAACTGGAAATCAAAGACTTTCTACCCTCAAGCCACTAAAGGTTTGAGTTTCAAGTCTTCTGAGTCAATTCTAGGAATAATGCAACATGAACCTAGTCTTAGTTTAATTAACGGACAATGGTTTATAAGTTATGCCGCCCGTCAGCTAAAGCCTCAGTCACTAGAGTCAAGTTTAGCTATAGCGCTTGACCCAGGTGTTCGCACTTTCATGACTGGTTTTGACGGACAAGAAATACTAGAAATCGGCAAATATGACATTGGTCGCATCTACCGCAGGGCAAGGCATCTAGACAAAATGATGAGTCGTATTGGGCAAAGTAATGGAAAGTGTTTTAAGCGACTTCGTTACTGCCTAAGAAAAGCTGCGGCTAAAATCAGGGTTAAGATCAAAAATCTGGTTTCCGAGCTTCACAAAAAGACGGCAAAATACTTGTGCGACAAATACAAGGTAATCTTTCTTCCTACATTTGAAACTCAGCAAATGGTTAAGAAAGGTAAACGTCGTTTGACCACTAAGACGGCAAGGGCGATGGTTACTTTGAGTCATTACAAATTCAAACAAACGTTGAAGCATCAAGCAGCCAAACATGGTTGTATTGTAGTAGACGTAACAGAAGAATACACTTCTAAAACTTGTTCCAAGTGTGGACATATCCACAAAAAGTTAGGAGGCAACAAACGTTTTACTTGTCCCTCCTGCGGTCATAAATTAGACCGCGACTTAAATGGCGCTTTCAATATCTTGTTGAAAGCTTTGAGAGATACCTCTCAAGCCGGAATCCTTACCGATTTCCAGGTTTTACAATACACAGCAACCTCGGACTGCCGGGAATTGCCGGGTTAAATGTATCTGTTCTCCTGACTCTTTAAGCAAATATTGTCGCCTTTGACAGTTCCTCCACCACAACAGCCACTCTTGCCTGGAGTGACATCTGCTATGCAGACTGAGATCGAAACTCACTCTGCATAGCGGGCGATCGACTCTCGCTACATCAATCATCCCACAATAATCTGTTTCGCAATCCCTTCCACCACCTGAGTTAAGGGGTCGTTAGGGAAGTGCAGAGCAAACACCCCCTTGCTGGCGAGCAGCATCATCTTGTCACTGTGGGGCAACACCCCCGCCACTGGAATGCCGTAGATACTCTCTACTTGCTGCTTCAAATCCTCGAAATCGAGGGATTCTGGGGCTTTGTTGATCGTCATCAAAATCTTGGGAACTTCTAATTTGCGCGCCACATCTACCGTCACAGCCGTTCCCTGAAAATCTTGCTGATCCGGACGCAAAATCAGTAGCAGGATGTCGGAAATGGTGATGCTGAGGAGGGTTTCTTCGTTCAGCCCCGGGTGCGTGTCTATAAATAGGTAGTCTAAGTTCAGAACCTCGATTAGTTCTTGAAAACCGTCGGTAAGCAGTCCCACGTCGTAGCCTTCACGCAAAACTCGCGCTATCTCCCCTGCTTTAATGCTCGAAGGAATCAGGTAAAGGGTGCCGTTACTGGCTAATTTTGGTAGCAGCGAACTCACATCGTAGGCTGTATCCGCGATCGGGCATCGGCCCCAGAGGTAATCGTTCAGGCAGCGATCCATGTTGCTCTCGCTGAAACCGAACAGCACATGAATCCCTGGCGATTGAATGTCTGTGTCTACAATGGCAACCCGATTTCCGGCGCGAGCGATAATAGATGCTAGGTTTGCTGTCGTATTCGATTTGCCAGTTCCACCCCGATAAGAGTGAACAGAGATGATTTTGGACATGATATGCGTATTGAGATTGACACTCCCCGACAGTCAAGGCGCGGGGATTCTTGGTTCACAGACATACCTTAAAATTGTCCATCCTTTCGGCAATACTTAAACCAAAAACCCGTTCGATAGAACCTGTGTTTTGAGCCTAATTTGAACAATCCCAGAGGGCTTATCTCCCCAAGCGATAGAGAGTTTCCTTTCTTGTTTCCGTGTGCCCCACGGTACGTTTAATATTCAAGATTTTAGTTTTCTGGTCTGGGTTACGTTAGTTACCCTAGCTATGTTTTTCGTGGTGTTCGCCACCCACTAACCATTATTATTTCCCGACCAGTCGTTTGAGCTTGGTTTCTCATGTGTATCGGCGGTTATTCTACCTGTAGTATTACTCTATTATACCATCTTTAACAAGAAATTTAGATAATTAAATCAGTCCTAAAAGGACGGGGCTTTAGACCCAATTTTCTGGTAAGAAACGGCGAGAATCAATTAGGATCAAATTTCCGATTGTATCAAGTTCTCTGTCATTAAGCTGTTCTACATTTAAATTGTGTGTCAAAAATCAATAAAACAATGAGTGGGATGGGCACGCGAGCCCGTCCCGAATTTCCAATTTAAATGCGCAGCAGCTTATTCCTTCCCGCCCAAATCCTCCTTGCCTGTTGAACTATCAATCTTTTCTGCGCCCCGGCGCTGCCGCATCTGTTTGGCTTTGGCTTGCAAATCGCTGAACTCGTCACCGGGTTTGGTTTCGGCTGAACTAGCAGCGCCGCCGACATCGGGCACACCCGTCGCCCCGCCGCTTTCCGATGCAGTCATGGTGGCGCGTTGCTTCTGCTGCTTGGCTTTTACCTGCAACTGAGCTAAGTATTCGTCGGCCTGACTTTCGGCATCGGGAAACTCTGAAGCACCGACAGTTATTTCTTGGGCTTGAGAATCTGCTTTTTCAGAGGTTTCTTGTTTGCTAACCCTCAGTTTATCTCTCTTTTGCTGCAATTCTTTAAAGAAATCAGATTCTGTGATTTCTGCGACTTGCTGGTCTTTCTTGGCTTGGTCTATTTCGATTTTGAAGACTTGTTTTACTCGATCGCTAATTACTCTTCCGTATCCAGCTTTATTAAATCTGTCTGCTGAGACAATGCTCCCCCCAGTTACGATTAATGCGATCACAGGCGCTGCCACAGGCACCCAGCCTCCCAACAGAAAAATCCCAAAACTACCAGCGCAACACCCGAACAGCACTACTCCGAATGTCAGCGCCAGCCGCACTGGGTGAGTCATCCGCGATGCCAAGGTTCCTCCCACAATTGACCATCCCGAAATCCACAAGATTTCTGCCCATTCCGGCCAAAACCAAAACATCGGTCTGTTGTCTAAAACTGTACTCAAAATTTGGCTGACTACTTGTGCGTGTGCCACGATCCCCGGCATAAATTGGTTGCTTTGCTTTTGCCCGCTGTAAGGAGTATAAAACAAATCTTTAACGGAGTCTGTGGTGTAACCGATGAGAACTATTTTATCTTTAACTAAATTCGGGTCAATTTTTCCTTCTAAAATATCCGTTAATCTGACTTGGTTTGCAACTTGCCGATAACGATAGTTAATTAGTATTTGATATCCCCTGGCATCAGCATTTTTGTATCCTCCGTCATTGTTTTCTAGTTGTTTTAATTGGGTTTTTCCCAGCCAGAAAGATTGATCGGGTGCCAATTGGGGATAGATTTTTTCTCTTTGCAAGTAACGTAGTGCTATCTGGAGGTTGAAGGAACCTAAAACTTGAGAACTGTCATTGCACAGATGTTTTTTGGGCAATGACTTGCCCTCTATTTCCGGCGGCTTCATAAATAATAAAGCCCTGCGGAGTATGCCGCCCGGATCGACTCCGAAATCTGCAAATCCCACCCGATTTTCTGCTATTCCTGGGGGAGGCGGAGAACCTGGATTGTCCGGGCTTCCGTCGGTGACTAAACATACTCCGATAATTCGATCGCTCTTTTGTAAAACTTTAGTTAATTCCTCGCGCCCGTCTCCTAAAGGTACGTCTCGTAGTACATCTAAACCGATGACTGCCGGCTGCATTTTTTCCAGTTTTTGTAAAATTTCAGCTATTTTGCGATCGGATATCGGCCACTGGTTCAGTTTCTGAATGTCTGCTTCAGTAATCCCCACAACTAACAAGCGCGAGTCTGGCTTTTCGTCGGGACGCCACCTCAGCATTTGGTCGTAAGCGCTTAATTCTACTGGTTCGAGTATTCCTAGCTGTCTGGCCCCCATCAAGGATAATGTTACTGCCGCGCTGGCAATTAATACAGACTTAGCAAATGCTAGCGATGGTTTATACTTTTGACTCAATTGAGCCGCTGCCGATCGAATTTTGTTAGATATTTTAATCATCATTCCAGGATAAAAGTTTAAGTCGTTTCTGGAACAGCAGTTATTTCGCACGGCCCCCCACCTGCCCGAGACTTCCTCTATCTTAGGATACCCGGAAACTCCAACCACTTTGTAACAAAATTTTACATTTCGCCGCCCGCGAATATGTGTTCCATGATACTGGCTACCTCGACCGCCGGATTTTTCAGCCGGAGAATCCAGTTGCCGATCGAATTAATTAATGTTATTGATGATATGTCAAGGTTCAAATTGTGTGTCTGCGTCCTCGACTAGCTGCTCAAAAATATTTTTGGCCACCAGGGAATGCCTGCGTTTGCAACATTATAGTCAAAGGTACAAAAAATGAAACGTTTTCTACATGGGGCTACACTTGCGTTAGCCGTCTCTGCGATCGCCATTACCGTCCCCCGTTCACTTGCGGGAGTGCGGACACCATCCCAGCCGTTTCTGCTGAGTCAGAATCTGAATTTCAAGCCTCCCGATGTCACAGCCCCCAGCAATCGACAAGGAGGGACACATCGCGGCAGCAAGCTTTGTCCTGCTGGTTTATCGATTACTCCTTTAGTGCCTCCCACGAATATCGGTTTAACCCTCACGGAATCTCCCACAATTTTTGTCTATGTCCCTCAAACCTCGGCAGAAATAGAGTTTACTTTGCTGACCGAAAACGAGGACAAAGTGGTTTACGAAAAAACATTTAAACTTGACAAATCCGGGATTGTTGGAGTTAATGTTCCTGCTACGGGAGACAACAAATCCCTGGAAGTTGGCAAGCGATACGTGTGGTCGTTTTCGATGGTTTGCGATCCTGACGATCGATCGGCGGATTTGGTTGTGAAAGGGTTCGTGCAGCGCATAGAACCCCAGGCAAATCTGAAGAATGATTTGGCAAATCCCGATTCGATGACTAGGCTCAATGTTTACGCTAAAAATGGGATCTGGTACGAAACTCTCGCTACTTTAGCTCAAATGCGACGCCAGACACCAGGAGACTCTGCGCTGACAGCCAAGTGGACGCAATTGTTGCAGTCCCAAGGACTGGAATCGGTGGCAACTCAACCGCTGGTTGTGCCTTTTTAAACCTCCCTATTTCTTAAAGTTTTGTCGGTCTTCCCATTGCCATGTGAAAATTGACAAATTTACCCGATCGCGCCCGGGGTTAAGTTAAAACTCCGGGCTAATATTAGAGACGCGATATATAGCCTTTCTCTGAAAGATGAGGTATGTCCGCTAATTGGTAATTGGTAATTGGTAATTGGTAATTGGTAATTGGTAATTGGTAATTGGTAATTGGTAATTGGTAATTGGTAATTGATAATTGGTAGTTCCTATAAGCTGACTGAGGTTTCTGGAGGTAAAAATAATCGCCCGCAGTGTGTCTGATCCCTGGTGCTTGTAGGAGAATTTACCATCTTACTTTTCACGGCATCTCTGAAAGGTAGAGTAGGAGGTCATTCTAGGCAAAAGCGGGAGATGGTGATATAATGTCGTGAAAATCAAGTAAAGGCAGGCAAAAAATGTTGAACTGGTGGGAGAAAAATTTTGCAAGTTGTGAATTAGGAGATGAGAGATTAAACAATAGAGCCTATGCAATCGGCCAAGCCCTAAGTCAAGGGTTTGGGAAAGCATTGTCAGAAATATTCTCAAGTGCAAACGAGTTAAAAAGAGCTTATGAGTTTTTGCCAACAGCAAAACAAAATTTGACAAAGTAATCAAACCTCACTGTCAAATGACCTGCGAAGCTGTGGAAGAATATGAAGTCGTATTATCCGTAGGAGATACTACCTTTCTAGATTATGGCAGCATAAAAGCCAAACGGGAAGGATATGGACCCACAGGCAACGGCGGGAATGGATTAATTTTACATAGTGCCTTGGCGCTCGCCCCCGAACAAGGACAAGTAATGGGATTGCTATGGCAAAAGCTATGGAATCGAGAGCACAAAGAAAAGCCACCGCAGCATGAAACCGCAGCCGCCAAAAAACAACGACAGGCAATCGCGCGAAAAGCTGCTCGTCAACGCCCATTTGAAGAAAAAGAGTCTTATCGATGGGTAGAAGCGATGACCGAAGTCGAGCATGAAGTCAGTAATAGTACCCGAGTAATTCATGTTTTCGACCGAGAAGGGGATATTACTGAAGTGTTCGACTCTTCACGTCAACTGAAACATACAGGAGTATTAGTACGTGCAGCCCATGACCGTAGTCTAGACCAGAATAGCGAACGTCTGTGGAAAAAGTTGGAATCGCAACCGATCAGATTTGAACAGGAAATTAAAGTACCAGAAACTGGTAAACGTCAGGCAAGGATAGCTTCATTGGCAGTGCGCTTTTCTCAAGTTCAACTACGAGTTCCCTATCGTTTTGAGAATCGTGATTCATTACAAGTTTATGCTGTTTATGCAACTGAAATCGATTGCCCAGAAGGCGAAACACCTTGAGAGTGGATGCTTCTAACTACCGAAGTCGTAGAAGATATAGAAACTGCCATTAAGATGCTGCGCTGGTATACTTATCGTTGGCGGGTGGAAGATTATCATAAAATCTTCAAGTCTGGCTGTAAGTGTGAGCGCTACAGACTTGCTGCTGAGGGTATGAAGTCCTTGTTAGGCTTTTTAAGTATCTGTGCTGTTGAGCTTTTACAAGTTACCTATCTGCATCGTAATCAACCTGATACTCCTGCGATTGAAATTCTTAGTCCAGTACAAATTCAGGTTTTAAAGGCGAGATTCCCAAAATTTCCGCCTGTGTTAACGGTTGCTTGGGCGGTAGAATCTGTTGCTTATCTTGGCGGTTATCTTGAGCATCGCCGTAAATCTCCAATTGGGATTCAAGTCCTCTGGCGAGGTTGGTCGAATTTACGCGACCTTTGCCAGGGTTGGCTCCTTGCTACAAATCATACTTAACGGGAAAAGTAAGA
>JAJAYT010000011.1 GCA_026786085.1 Microcoleus sp. CAN_BIN18
GCAAAATCCCGCCCGCATCCGACCCAAATTTCATCTCCTGGCAAGTAGAAAAATCTGCCCCCCAGCAAGATTTTTGGCGAACATTTTTCTGATAAACCCTCTCTAGGGCTTATAATTATTAGTACAAGAATATTTACAAAGTTCGCAAAGTTCTTAATGAACCTTATAATCATTAAATGAAGCTTAAGATTAAAACATTGTTCGTTAAAGTTAGCTGGAACCCCCAGAAGGCTGTAGTCTCAGACATCTGGTTAGCGGTGAAATAAATAATGATGCCTCGGATACTTGTTATTGACGATGACGCGGCGATCGCGGAACTCGTCGCCATCAACTTAGAAATGGCTGGGTACGAAGTAACCCACGCAGAAGACGGCATCAAAGGTCAAGCGCTAGCCATACAACTATTGCCAGACTTGATCGTCCTAGACCTCATGCTGCCTAGAGTAGACGGATTCACCGTATGTCAGCGCTTGCGGCGAGACGATCGCACATCCGACATACCCGTATTGATGTTGACAGCCTTAAGTCAAACCCAAGATAAAGTAGAAGGCTTCAACTCCGGCGCCGACGACTACCTGACCAAACCCTTTGAACTAGAAGAGATGCTGGCGCGAGTGCGAGCCTTGCTTCGGCGCACAGACCGCATCCCCCAAGCAGCCAAACACTCCGAAATCCTGAATTACGGCCCGCTAACCCTTGTCCCCGAAAGATTTGAAGCTGTTTGGTACGTTCGCACCGTCAAACTGACTCACCTAGAGTTCGAGTTGCTACACTGCTTACTCCAGCGCCACGGTCAAACAGTCTCTCCCAGCGAAATTCTCAAAGAAGTGTGGGGTTACGACCCCGACGACGACATCGAAACCATTCGCGTACACATCAGACACCTGAGAACCAAGATGGAACCCGATCCCCGCCATCCTCGGTACATCAAAACTGTATACGGCGCAGGTTATTGCCTAGAGTTGCCCAACAACGAGCAAGTAGCCGAGGAAAGCAGAGCATCGGAAAGCAAATCATCTGCTTGAACTAGGGTGTTCGATGCCATAAGCAGTTAAAAATCTAACTAGAAAAGCCTGAGAGCAAACGCTCTCAGGCTTTGTTATTTGGAGTTTGAAATGAATATGCCAACAAGTAGCGATTTACTCTGTTAATTCAGAAAAAAATAATCCCGCACCCCTTCTAGCCCCACTTCGATCGAAGCTTCCCCACAAGAAAGTACCGGATTTGTTTTGCCACCTTGTCTTTTCCGAGAGGATGAGATAGCTACTTAAACAACACTCTAGCCTTACTAAGACTATTTATCAATAATTTTATAAATTTTGCTCTAATTTTTATTCTGCCCAACCGGAGGCAAAGTTCCGCTTTTACCTCAAAACCAGTTACAGACTGAGTTTCACGATATTTTTAACCGTTTTGTTACATATTTTAACTAAAATAAGTGAAAACTTTATCAAATAGCCCTTGACGAAACTTCTAAAATTGTTGATTATCTATATCAATAAGCCGCACAAGCTTAAGACTCAATTGACATCCTTCACAAGAGGTAAATCGCCGTGACAAGCATGGCCAAAAAATCCTTCCCAGCCGAAGGAGAATCATTTCCCTGGTGGGCAGGCAACGCCCGCTTAATCAACCTTTCCGGTCGTTTGGTCGGCGCCCACGTCGCCCATGCCGGCCTCATCGTCCTCTGGGCGGGAGCTTATACCCTATTTGAGCTTTCCCGTTTCAACCCAGAATTGCCCATGTACGAACAAGGCTTAATTCTGTTACCCAACCTAGCCAGACTAGGCTTTGGTGTCGGTGCCGGAGGCAAAATTGTTGATACTTATCCGTATTTTCAGATTGGTGTTATACACCTAATCAGTTCAGCCTTTCTCGGCTTCGGCGGCATCTTTCACTCCCTCAAAGGGCCGGCCACCCTCGAAGAAAGAACTCCTTTCTTTGGCTACAAATGGGAAGACGCAAATAAAATGACCACCATCTTGGGCATCCACCTAGTTTTGTTAGGTGTTGGTGCTTTCTTGTTGGTGGCCAAAGCTATGTATTTCGGTGGTTTGTATGATACCACGATCGGGCAAGTGCGGGTAATTTCGGAGCCCACATTCGATCCCACTGTGATTTTCGGCTACTTGTTCGGTGCAGGTGGCAAAAACTGGATCGCCTCCGTTGACAATCTCGAAGATGTTGTCGGCGGACATATTTGGGTAGGAATTCTCTGCATTGTCGGCGGCTTGTGGCACATTAGCAGTGAACCTTTTGCTTGGGCAAAAAAACTGTTCGTCTGGTCAGGAGAAGCTTACCTCTCCTACAGTCTCGGCGCATTAGCCTTAATGGGTTTCATCGCCGCCTACTTTGTGTCAGTCAATACCCTGGTTTTCCCAGTTGAATTTTTCGGCCCAGCTTTAAACATTGGCATCCGACAATTTCCCTATTTCGATAGTGGAGAAGTTTTGACTTCTCGAACTTGGCTAGCAAACGCTCATTTCTGGTTGGCTTTCTTCATTCTACAAGGACATTTCTGGCACGCTTTGCGAGCCGCAGGATTTGATTTCCGCAAAGGCGAAGTTGTGCAACCGATGCGTGGAGATGTTCGCGTTGATGGCAACCAAGTTGCAGCTAATGCAGCGAGTTAACCGAAATTAGAGGAAAGAGAAAATGCAAACAATAGCAAGACCGAATTTAATTCCAGAGCCGGAAAAGTCAGAAAACGAGTACGGCTGGTGGGCTGGAAATGCCCGTTTCACAGAATTTTCAGGACTAATTTTAGGGGCTCACGTCGCTCACGCGGGCTTGATTGTCCTCTGGGCCGGGGCGATGACTCTGTTTGAACTATCGAATTTCAACCCAGAGTTGCCGATGTACGACCAAGGTTTAATCCTGCTGCCACACTTGGCCAGTTTGGGTTTGGGAGTAGGACATGGTGGTCAAATTGTTGATACCTATCCCTATTTTGCGATCGGAGTTGTGCATTTAATTAGTTCCGCAGTTCTCGGTGCCGGCGGTCTTTACCATTCCTTGCTCGGCCCGAAAGTATTGCCACAAAACAACACATTCTTTGGTTCTTTCGGCTACGACTGGGAAGACAAAGACAAAATGACCAGCATCATCGGTATTCATCTATTGCTATTAGGTGCCGGTGCTTGGTTGTTGGTGGCAAAAGCCTTATTTTGGGGCGGTCTTTACGACCCCCACGTTGCGGATGTGCGAATAATTAGCGAACCGACGCTCAATCCCGCGCGCATTTTCAGCTACCTTTTGCCAGTCCACGGCCCGGAAGGAATGGCAGCAGTTGACAACTTAGAAGATGTTGTCGGCGGTCACATTTATGTTGGCTTGCTCTGCATTCTTGGCGGTTTCTGGCATATCTTCACCAAGCCTTTTGCGTGGGCCCAGCGAGTGCTGTTTTGGTCGGGAGAAGCTTACCTTTCTTACAGTTTGGGCGCTCTGGCTTATATGGGCTTTTTGGCTGCCTACTTTGTGACTGTAGATGACACTGTTTATCCAGAGGTTTTCTACGGGCCTGTGGGTTTGACAGGCCCGGATGCAGCGGTTGTTTCTTCGCGAACTTGGCTAGCAACAAGCCACTTTGTTTTATCGATTTTGGCGCTTTCCGGTCACATTTGGCACGCCTTGCGCGTTCGGACAAAAGCGGCGGGATTTGATTTTCGATCGGGCGAATTTGTAACAGCAACTTCCAGCAAGGTTGAAAAATCTGGTCAGATGCAAGCTCAACCTACGCTGGCAACAGTAGTTAGTTTCTCCGATGTGACTGTAACTTTTTTGCGGAATTTACCGATTTACCGTAAGGGATTGTCTCCCATAGTCAGGGGATTGGAAGTGAGTTTAGCTCACGGGTATTTCCTGGTAGGAGCTTTTGCGGTATTGCTGCCTTTACATGAAAAAGGTTTAGCACCACTGGCCGGATTACTTGCAACTCTGGCTTTGGTGTTGATTTTGGCGATCGCCCTCTCGGTTTACGAGCGCCGAAATATTGAAGCTGGTAAAGTTTTGTACTGGCATAAAACCTCGGAAGATTGGAGTTTGTTCCGGGGCGGTTTCGTGATGGGCGGTACTAGCGGAGCTTTCCTCGCCTATTTGCTGCTAGACAACTTTGCTGGCATTGATGCAATTTTCCGGGGTGTTATCAACTGAAATAAAAACGGTTCGTAGTGCGGGCTTGAGTGCGCGCTTTTTTGGGGCTTTAGTCCGCACGACGCACCAACGCAACCCAACTGAAGTTGAATTTTTTTTAAGCCAAATAAAAACAAAAACGAAAAAAAAAAAAA
>JAJAYT010000012.1 GCA_026786085.1 Microcoleus sp. CAN_BIN18
ACAAGGAATATCCCGCACTGGTTGGATTTCCTCGCCGAGTAAAGCATTGAGTAAAGTTGATTTGCCTTTACTAAACTCGCCGACAACAGCAACGCGAAAACATGGAGATTGCAATCTCTGAGATACTTTCGTTATTTCTTCTGCTAAAGTAGGAGATAGGATGTTGCGATCGCTTCCATCTTGTAAAGTTACACCGAGTTTTCTACAAACAGCATTCAGTTGTTGCCGATACTCCTGAAACTTTTTCAACTCCTGATAGGACGAAACTGATTTGTTTTGAGTTGTTTTGTGTTTCGGTTTTGCTGGTAAATGTTCGATAATGTGACTGGCAGCACGGACAAACACAGATTTGTTTTGAGTTGTTTTGTGTTTCGGTTTTGCTGGTAAATGTCCGATAATGTGACTGGCAGCACGGACAAACATAGAATCGAGAGATTGAAATTGCGCTGGATCGAGTAACCTGTGGACTTCTGCTAAAGCTGCTATATCTGCGATCGCCCTACTGCTAAAACTCGCCTCCAAAACAGTCAAATATCGCGCATCAACTCCGAGTCGATCGGCAATAAGTTTCAAATACTGTTTTTCGCGATCGTCCATCGATCCATCTGCCGCCGACATCTGATAGCCAAAACTAATTAACAGCAGTCTTTCCTCCTCAGAAAAACACGCTGTCAGCGCCAGCAACTCCGGCAATTTCTTGTAAATTTTATATTCCCGCACGCCCTTAGCCATCAGCATCGCCAATTGTCGCAAACTGTTGTTAGCGGGGATAAGTTCCGTCAAAGTTGTCCGCAGGTGCTGGATTTCCTCAGCGCCAACCGTACCATCAGCATAGATAACTCCCAGCAGCACCGTTATCAGCCCCCCCAGAAACAGGATCGGGGGACTAATATCCTCTCTACGAAGTCTTTGCCCTGTCATCTGTGAAACAAGCTCAACCGTTTTCCCACTAATTAGCGAAGTGTCCATTTGCCGCGCTCACTGATAATTTTTTTTTATTTAATATATCATAATAGATAAGTTATTCTTGGGTATGCTACCGGGGTAAAAATCAATGATGAACTTTGTATTTCCCGCAGCGGTACAGGCTGCGATCGAGGCTGGCAAGTATGTACAAGTTTTTACCTCTGCCGGAGTGCCGATCGGCATGGCGAGGGATGCAGCGACGGGAGAATTCGTGGCCCACGCGGTTGGCGCGGCCCTCAACAACAGCCCGCTATCGCCGTTAGTGTCGCCGTTGCAGTTTGCGATGGGCGGCTTGCAGATGCAGCAAATGCACATGGGCTTTCAAGGCATCCAAGCCACTTTGGGGGTACTGCAAGCGACTACAGCCGTCATAGGTGTCGGAACTTTCGCTGGGGTAGCCTTGTCAGCGGTGAATTTGCACCAGACATTGAAACTAAAAAAAGCTGTAGAAAGGCTGGAAGTCAAAGTAGAAAACGGTTTCATCAATTTAGAACAACTTTTAAAATACCAAGGGGCCGAAATTAAGCAACAAATTTCGCAAGTTGTCGAAAAGATGACATTTGAGAATCATCGCCTAGTATTAGTGCGGGCTTACGGGTTATTTACCCAAGCAATTCAACGAATGCGATCGGCTTTGCAACTCCAAGATATCAACCGCCGCAATGCTGAAATTGATGCGGCGCGGGGGATGTTGTTTGAGGCTTTAGCAGACTACAAAAATCCGCAGTTATTAGAAGAAACTTGTGCGGCGGGACGGTTGCGGCGGTTAGAGTGCAGTTGGGCGATCGAGCAAAGTATTATTGGCACGTATCAGGTGCAGAATGAATTTGGTGCTGCGGGCGATCGGCTTTCTCAGCTTCAACAACAAATCCGTCAAGATAGCCTCGGTATTATACAATGCTGTGACTCCGACGACGAACTTGACTTTCTCTTTCCTGAAATCACCCGAATTCACAATCACGATTTAGCCGCCTTAGACATTTGGCTTAATCAGATTGAATGGACTAAAGCTTTGCCACCAAGTAAGTTAAAGCAGTTGCAGAGGGCTGATTTCAGCAAATCAAACTTGGCTGTTGTTGAGGATAAAAAATCATCAACAACAGCTTTAGCAATACCAGATGAACAGTTATTTTATGAAAAATTGAGGCCGAAGTCTCATTTTTATGCGCTTCGCACTCAACTGGAATTTATGCTCGATCCGCAGCAACGAAAAGAGCATGAAAATTATATTATTGAGCAAGGGGAAATAGCAGGTCATAAAAGTTTAGTAGCGTCGAATTTGGAAAAAGCATCTGATTTTGCTGTTGCTAATCTCTTTTACTACTTCCGAGTCCGGGATGAATCGGAAGAGGAATTAGAATTAGAGTTCGAGGGAACTACAACTGCTACTGATAGCGTTGCGGCGGAATCTTCCGCAAGTGATCGTGTCAAGCAGAAAAATCCTGAAACAACAAAAGCCTCGATCGAAGATGATTCGCAAGCTATGAAAGAATTTGGGTTAACTCCCGAACAAACCAGAATTATGTTCAGCTATCAATACCACTTGGTGCAAGCTGATATTGACAATCAATCAAATAACGACGTTAAAAACACCCTTAAGGAAGAATTTTTACGCAGTTTCCAAGCAGAGATTGACAATCAATCAGAGCCGGTTAAAAAAATCCTTAAGCAAGAGTGGTTACGCAATTGGGAAAACTCAACCACACTGTTTTTGAACAGCCAAATTGCACCTGACACTCCACACAACAGTTCATTGAACTTAATTACTGATTTTGAATCGCTCAAAAATTCGGTAAAATCCCACATCATCCCTCCTGGAAATCAATTGACTCGGTATCTACTTTTATTAGAAGTAACACTGTTTCAACCCTATTTCCCATTAGGCGATAGTCGCGATGAAGCATTCAAAGATTTAAAACTTGAAAAAGAACTCACCGCAAAGCTCAGGTATTTTGCTACACAACTAGAGATTGATCCAGATTGTGTTCTCCGCTTTAAGTCCAACTACAAAGAAGCCATCAAAGGAATTAAAGGCGGCATAAATCCTTGGCTACTTGATGCAGTCGGAGCATTGGCGTTAGGAGTAGTAGCTGGATTTGCTACACCATTCAACGTAGTAGGTTTACTTGCACGGATTCTAGCACCGGGTTTATCAGGTGCAGCCGCAGTATCCGCCGTTTTAGCTGCACTTGGAGGAGGTGCGATCACGGCTGGTGGCTTCGGAATGGCTGGCGGAATGGTCGCAATTGTTGCTGGCGGTTCAATTCTCGGTGCTAGTGCGGGAGTTGGTGTTGGTGCTTTATTCAGTCAATCTCCCGACACCGCTTTAATCCAAGCAGCCAAGTTAGAAGTCGTGATGCGCGAGATTGTTGTCATTCAAAAAGACATCCCCAAGGCTCAAGAAATTCTCAAACAACAGCGCCTCGCCATACGCTCCATTGAAGACCAACTCGACGAGCTACTTCTTAACCAGCAAAAAAATCAGAAAGAAATCGAAAATCTCAAAAGAGCGATCGAGTATTTGAAGAAAGCACTCGAAAGAAATCAAGGTTTAATGTAATAAAACTTACGCACTGCCGACAAAAGAAACCAGGTTTATTAGCAAAAATAATCTGGTTTATGATAAAATTCGTCAAACTAACAGACAAGAGTCAGATGAATTAATGGAAGTGCGATCGTTATTCCTGCGAAAGTGCGTATGTCGCTCAAATAGCAGCGTTGTGCGATCGTTACTTTGATTTAGGAAAGCACAAAGCGCGGGCTGTAAACAAGCTAAATTATGCCAATTATGAAAAATATTGCTACTACCGAAATTAGAGTATCTCATCTGTAGGGAAACGGCACTGCCGTGTCCGGCGGGGAGTTATGCAAATGACAAATAATTTGTCTATAATTAATAAGTGTAGCAAGACTTTTTCATGCTTGGTATTAGTCCCAGTCAATAGATTAACAGGACAAAAGAGGTAATAAGTGCGATCGGCACAAAAAACAAAGCCCCTATCTGTAAGTCAGAAAGAGGCTTTATTTTTAATATAGTCCCAGGCATCGAGCTATTTTCTCAGGCAGTGACCCGCCAAATATCTTCGCCACCGCAGCGTTTAACAACCGAGTTCGGGATGGAATCGGAGTGGTGCCACTGCGTCATAGACACCTAGAAAAACTGTAAGGGTATAGAAC
>JAJAYT010000013.1 GCA_026786085.1 Microcoleus sp. CAN_BIN18
GTATACGCGAAAATGAAATGTCCGTAGGCTAGAAACGGTAGAGGTTTTCAGGTTATTTCGATTGTTATGACAATTCGTACATTTCGTACATTTTCGGTATTAAAGTGGCGCACATTTAATTTTGAAAATCCTGTTTCTTTAAACTCTTGTGGGGTGGGCTTCTAGCCCGCCCTAAGTAACAGGCAAGATGCCTGTTCCACAATAATGATTATTTGTTGTGGGGTGGGCCGGAGAGCCCGCCCGAAAATTTAAATATAAATGCACCCACCACATTCTGCAAAAATATTAGCAACCTCGAACAGCATTCCGAAACAATTTCAAAGCTTCTTTTTCTTCCGACATTTGCAAACACTGACTCAGCAATTCTATATCCAAATCCGGCAACAGTATACTCCGATCAACCAACTCGTGACCCTTCGAGTTGAGTTGGTAAATCGAAAATACTCCATCTTCCCAAAACCAAGCTTCCGCTACGTTAAATCTGCGGTAGTATTCCAGTTTGTCGATCGTACCACTCATGAAAGTAACTTCGATCGCCAAATCGGGCGTTTCCCGCTGCCGCCTGTCTTCCCCAAAGTAATAAGATAAATCTTGTTCTTTGCTGCTGCCTTTCGTTTCCGATTTGAGTGTAGCACTCCCGGTTGGCATAAAACTAATATCCTTTTCCAAACAAAACAAGCCTAGCAGCAATGCCAGCAGACATTTAATTATTTCATGTTCCCGCGAAAGTGTCATAATTTCTACATATCCGTCGAGGTAAGACAAGCGAACACTGCGAGTATACTCTAGCAAGGAATCAAGGGCTTCAAACTGCTCCCAAGTCATCGACAGTGGCAAAATTAACCGCTGTTCTGGGAGTGCAGTCAATTTGGGGTGGGTGGCAATAGTCATATATACTTTCCCCAGGTTGGAGTTGATGTTTCTAGGTTAGCTTAAAAAGTAAAAAACTGTTTTGAGAATTGGGCGATCGCCCTTTTAAATTAAACACAACTCAGACAAATAAATCTTGGTAAACGCTATATTTACGGGTAAGAAGACCGGGCGGTTTCAACCGCGTCTATACAGACAAAACCCACTCAAGAGCGGGTTGAAGAAGACCAGCCAGTTGAAATTATCTTACTTTCTTCGGTCCGCGGAGGCGGACTTCGTTTGTGTAGGCGCGGTTTCAACCGCCGTCTCATCTTTGAAACGCGATGTTTACAGGTTAGGTGCGCATTGCGCACCATACAAAAAACTAAGCCAAAAACTGGAACTGAGTACCGTTAATTGCCAAAGCAAACGGACTTGCTTCTTCAAAGGAACCGAGAAGTTCAAAGTTATCCGTGTTTAAAACTATCCCCAAAATCTGTCCGTTTCTTCCGTTCAAAACCACCATATCGTTGATAATTCCGTCGTTGTCGTAAGCGATCAGATTGTCATCTGTGAAGAGGAGGTCTAATTCTGTTAAACCGTCTGTCAAACCGATACGATCGCCCTCGTCAAAACTAAAATCGGTAATGACATCGGCTCCATTGACTCCAAATTGTTCATTGCTTCTGAGCGCAAATATGTCAGCACCGGGGCCTCCTGTGAGCACGTCAATCCCCCGATCGCCCACCAAGAAATCGTTGCCGTCATTGCCGTCTAAATCGTCGTCTCCTTGCCCTCCGCGCAGGATATCGTTCCCGAACCCTCCAAAAATAATGTCGTTTCCCGCGTCGCCCCTAACTAAATCGTTGCCATCATTTCCATCCAAGAGATCGTTCTCTTTGCCGCCGTAAATTATGTCATTTCCACCGCCACCGCCGATAACATCATTGCCGTTATTTCCTAACAGCCGTTCGTTGGAATCTGACGAACCTCCTATGGTATCGTTACCATCGAGTCCCCAAACTCCCCAAGGGAAAGATGACAAATTTCCATCCTCTACATCAATTTCATCTGATGTAGCGAATCCCAAAAAACGCGGCCCGCCGCCAGCAAATACAGGAAATCCAGTCAAATCGCCGATGAGATTGTTAATAGTCAAAGCCATAAGTATGTCCTTTGAAAGATACTGCTGTTTGTATTATATATTTTAGTTATTGCATTGCCAAGCAGCAAATTCATTTTGATTATTGTCGGAACTTTTGTTTGCTAAATTAGATCGTTTGTGGTTGCATCGTAATAATCTATTTGGATGATATCAGTTCGAGGGTCTCGATCGCGATTTATGCCGCGAGGAAGACTCTAGGACTCGACAATTCCGATGCCGCCGGATTTGATATTAGTCGCTAGCAATCTGTTTGTTAATTACCAAGGGCTAATTACTAATTGCCAGGATTGTGCCTCGTTCAACCCAAAGCTACTATATATTTCGCCTCTGAGTCTATTAGTCGCTGACACTATCCGCTATGATTTACCGCTTATAATAGATGTTACCCGCCAAGTCGGAAAAACGTTCATATCACCTATAACGTCAAGACTGAGAGGTTGTTTGTGAAGAAAAGTAAAAGTTTTTGGGTCGATCGTCGGAGAAAATACCCGGTTTCCGATACTATACACAAACTTTACAAATAGAATCTAAATTCTTTACAAATTTCTAAATCCCCGATCGCTGACATTATCTGGCAAAATCTACTGCTTTCAGGTGTTTTACTCATGTCCACCCCAAAATCGTCTTCGCGTCAAAATAACAATCAATCCGTAAATTCACTGATGCCCGCAGATATGGACTCAACTGAGCAAGACAATCACAGCGTGCAAAGCGAACTTAATATGGAACAACTACTGCAAGCTTTGGCGGCAGGAGTACCGACTCAATCTGCCGAAATTGAACGCTTAAAAACATGGAAACAAGACTTGCAGTGGGTGTTTCAATTTCTCGGAAACCGCCGCGTTTTAATCGCGGTAATTGAGCCGGGAACTTTTGCCCTGCGCTACGCTAACGCCGCTTTTTGCCGTTTGGCTGGCTGGGAAGGAACGCCCCTGGGAAGTGGGCAAATTGGAGGTTTGTTTGCCGGAATGGGCATTACTCTGCTGGAACTATTCGAGGAGTGGGACGGCCAAACAGCCGAACAGTTGTACCGCCGCCACATTTTGCACTGGGTATTCAAGCAATCCTATCAAATTGACCTCGCAGCTTTGCGAGTGCTCGACGAACCCGTGATGGCTACGGTAAAAAGTCGCATACATCCAGAACCGAGATATGTTGAATTTTGGCTGGGTTCGGAACAGTTGAAAGTCGATCGCATTGACTCGAAAATAGATGAATTTGCGGATTTACATTTGCCGTTAATGCCAGTCTCTGAACGGGAAGCTTGGTTGATGCAGCCGAATCAATTGGCGATTTTAGCCGATCGCTTGCAGTTAGATAATTACCAAGTAGAAGGTTTACTGGTACTCGAAGGTTTTGATGTCACTATGCAGGAGCAAATTCGGCGGCTGACGCAGTTATTAATCGATCGCGATTCCATGCTGCGCCCCGACAAATTTGAGAGAATAGACGGTTGTTTACGATCGCTCTTTAATGCTGACGGTACTTTGCTACTGCGCCCTGACGGCGAACAGGTACAGATATTAGTTGCTAAAGGCGGCGAAAATTTGCAACCAATTGTTTATTCGATGACTTCCCTAGAAGCTTCTCATTTCTTGAAAGCAACGACGGCAAATCAAGTCTGGAATGTCCCCGATTTGCGACGAGAATGCGATACCGAGTGCGATCGGGCTTTGCGGAAAATGGGCGTGCGATCGATGTTGCTAGTACCGCTGGTGGTGAAAACTGTCACCCGCGAGGGCTGCGTGCAGCGGATTTTGGGCGTAGTGGGGCTGTTGTGCGATCGGCCAAACCACTTCAACGGCATTGACTCCCAGCACGCCCAAGAACTGATCCCCGCCTTCATTGCAGCCCTGCGACAAGCCATGCAGCAGCGGTTCAGCCACATTCACAACATCCACCCCGCCGTCGAATGGCGCTTCGTCCAAGAAGCAGAAAGACGCAGTTGGGGACTACAGCAAGAAACTATTGTATTTTCTGACGTTTATCCGCTGTTTGGAATTTCCGATATTCGCGGTTCTAGCGACGAGCGAAATCGAGCCATTCAAACTGATTTGCTGGAACAATTTCGCTTAGCTTTAGCCATAGTTGATGTCGTTTGTGAAACAAAAACTACTCACCTAGGTCAACAACTGCGGCTCGATTTACTCGACTACATCGAGCACTTAAAAGAAAAAGTAACAGTCGATATGGAAGTGCGGGCAGCCGAGTATTTGAACGAACATTTAGAAGTGTATTTTGACTATTTTTTGCAGTGTGGGCCAAAAGTTCAAGAGGCTGTTGAAGCTTACCGAGTGGCTTGTGAAAACGAACACAACTGCGTTTATTGCGATCGGACTCGCTACGACGAAATGCTGCATTTAATCAGCACCAAACTCCAAGAAACTTTGGCACGTTGGCAAGAAAAAATGCAGAAAATTTTACCCCACTACTGCGACATAGAATGCACCGACGGCATGGATCACATGATTTATGTCGGAAAATCAGTTGATAGCAGATTCAGTCAGTTTCACCTCCACAGTCTGCGGTACGAACAACTGCGGGCAATTTGCGACTGCGGGCGCACAGTTTTTCGCCTGCAAGCCGACTCGCACATTAACATGGAACTGGCACATTTAGTATTAGTTCAAAATACCACAATCGACATTTTTCACAACGAAAATACTGAAAAAATGTTTGATGTCAAAGGGACTCGCGATATTCGTTATGAACTCGTCAAAAAACGGATCGAAAAAGCCGTTGACAAAGACGCACAAGAACGAATTACTCAGTCAGGAATGCTAACCGTAGTTTATTCAAGCGAAGACGAATGGGAAGAGTACGAGCAATATTTACGCTACTTATCTCGCGAAGGTTGGGTAGAGTCAAAAGTTCAGACTGGGATGGTAGAATCACTGCAAGGAGTCAGCGGTTTAAAATTTGCCCGCGTCCGAATTTTGCCCGATCCCGAATCAATTTCTACTATCTGTGAAGTTACAGTTGTCACCGATTGAAAACCGTTCTTAAATCCCCGTAATTGTAGGGTGCGTCAGGGCTCAATGTTTTGACTAAAGACTCATAATTTCCCCCCTGACGCACCCTACGGACTTACCACTAACAGTAACGATCCCGCGTTTTCACTTAGAGTAAGTTTCGTGTGATTTATGACCGCAAAATACACGATCCAAATCACACACATCAAGACCAAGTAGTGTTAATTTACTGATAATTAAATCCGGTAATTTTTCAGTAAACTTATGCTAACATTATCAGAATACCAAATCGATGCTACTCTACACGAAGGCGTCGAAACAATCATCTATCGCGCACAAACACCGACAGACGGACACGCAACAATCCTGAAAGTCCTCAAAGCCGAATATCCCACCCTCGAAGCCATTACCCGCCTCAAGCACGAATATCAAATCCGCCAAAATTTAGACACCGAACAAATCGTCAAAGCCATCAGTCTTGAAACCTTTGACCACCGATTAGGACTGGTGTTAGAAGACTTTGGCGGCCAATCCCTCGCCAAACTCCTAGAGAAAGAGATATTGACTCCGCGAACACATTTAAACATCGCTATCCTAATAGTCAAAGCCTTACAATACCTGCATTTTCAGCAAATTATCCACAAAGACATCAAACCCAGCAACATCATAATCAACTCACAAACAAAAGAAGTAAAACTCACCGATTTCGGCATTGCCACAAAACTCAACAAAGAAAACCCACAATTCAACAATCCCAACTCAGTCGAAGGCACATTAGCCTATATGTCACCCGAACAAACCGGGAGAATGAACCGCACCCTCGACTACCGCACCGACTTTTATTCCCTCGGCATCACCTTGTATGAAATGCTGACCGGAAAATTGCCTTTCCCAAGTAACGACCCCCTAGAAATAGTTTACAGCCACATCGCAGTTCAAGCAATTTCGCCGCATCAAATCAATTCAGAAATCCCCGCCGCCATCTCAGAGATAGTGATAAAATTGATGGCAAAGAACGCCGAAGACAGATATCAAAGTGCGGCCGGATTGTTGGCCGACTTAGAAAATTGTTTGCATCAGTTAGAAACCACAGGCGAAATAGCAAATTTCATCCCCGGCCGCTTAGATATTCTCAGTCAATTGTTAATTCCCCAAAAATTGTATGGTAGAGAAAAACAAGTAAACGAACTATTAGCAGCATTTGAACGGGTAGGGGCGGGTTTAGCCAACAATTTGTCAGAAAAACCAACAACCTCAGAACAAAACCCGCCCCCATCAGGAACCAGCGAATTAATGCTAGTGTCCGGCTACTCAGGCATCGGAAAATCCGCCGTAGTCAACGAAGTTAGCAAACCCATTACCAGGTCAAAAGGTTACTTCATCAGCGGCAAATTCGACCAATTCAAACGCAACATTCCCTATGCCTCATTAATCCAAGCCTTTAACTCCTTGCTGCGGCAATTGCTAACAGAAAGTGCAGCTTCTTTGGAAACATGGCGCACCAAAATATTAACAGCATTGGGCACAGACGGCCAAGTAATTGCCGAAGTAATTCCAGAACTTGAATTAATCATCGGCAAACAGCCAGAAGTGCCGGAAGTCGGCCCGACAGCAGCACAAAATCGGTTCAATCGGCTTTTCAAAGAATTTCTGCGGGTTTTCGCGCAACAAGAACACCCGCTAGTCATATTTTTAGACGATTTGCAGTGGGCTGATTCAGCAACCTTGAAATTAATGCAACTGCTGATTACTGACCCTGATCAGCAATATCTCTTGTTAATTGGTGCTTATCGAGATAATGAAGTTAGTCCCACTCACCCGTTAATTCAGACTGTAGAAGAAATTGAAAAAACTGGTACGATTGTCAACAATATTGTGCTGCAACCGCTGGATTTAGCAGATGTGACTGAGTTAATCGCTGACACACTTAACTGTTGCACAGAAAAAGTCATAAATTTAGCAGAGTTAATCTGGAATAAAACGGGTGGCAATCCTTTTTTCTTGACGCAATTACTCCAAGCACTTTATCAAGACAATCTTTTAAAATTTGATTTTACTGCCATTGCAAATGAGGGAAGTAAATGTGGCTGGGATTGGAATATTGATGAAATTCAAGCGATTGGTATCACCGATAAAAGTGTAGTAGAACTCGTAGCTTCTCGGATTGAAAAATTGCCAGAATCTACGCAGAAAATATTAAAATTAGCAGCTTGTGTGGGTGATAAATTTGCTCTCGATGTGCTGTCTATTGTCAGCGAACAGTCGGCGAATGCTACCGCTACTGAACTTTATTCAGCTTTGCAATCCGGGTTAATTTTGCCATTGAGCGATGCCTATCGCATCCCTTTACTATTTACGCAAGCAGAGGCGGTTAATCTGAGTTTTGACACGTCGCGGGTGGGATATCGATTTTTGCACGATCGCGTCCAGCAAGCCGCCTATTCGCTAATTCCCGCAGCTCAGAAGCAATCCACCCATTTTAAAATCGGTAAATTACTGTTACAGAATACTCCACCAGAAAAGCTCGAAGAAAACATCTTTGATATTGTCAATCAGTTGAATATCGGCATTGACACGATTAGCCAACTGTCCGAAAAAACCCAGTTAGCACAATTAAATTTAACTGCTGGACGGAAAGCAAAAGCCGCTGCTGCTTACGAAGCTGCTGTGAGGTACTTGCGGGTGGCGATGGGATTATTACCCGCCGATAGCTGGCAGAGTCAGTATGAATTAACGCTCTCTATCTACGAATCAACAGCAGAATGTGAATACTTAAATATTAACTTTGAAGAATCCCAAAAAGTGATTGATATCGTCCTGAAAGAAGCTAAAAAAATACTAGAGAAAGTGAAGAC
>JAJAYT010000014.1 GCA_026786085.1 Microcoleus sp. CAN_BIN18
AATTTAAATAAGCCGGGGGGGTTGAACCCGCGCCTAACCAAACAAACCCCGCCCCCGGGGGTTGAAGACCGGGCAGTTAACATTACGTTTTACGTAATTTTATTCAGGCCGCGGAGGCGGACTTCGTTTTTGTAGACGCGGTTTCAACCGCCGTCTAATCTATTTCCTTTTATCAGGAATACTTGTCTACAAAGCTTTGCAAGCCTGAATTGTAGCCTTGTCCGACAGCTTGGAACCTCCACTCACCGTCTTTCTTGTAAAGTCTGCCAAACTCCACCGCAGTTTCCTTCCCAAAATCCTCATCCAAATCGTACCTAGTTACTTCTATGTCAGTAGTGGTGTCGTAAATCCTGATAAAAGCATTTCGCAATTGACAGAAGTTTTGCCTTCTGGATTCGGCTTCGTGGATGGTGACAACAAACACAATTTCTTCTACCGCAGGATCGACTTTGGTTAAATCGACTGTAACGGTTTCATCATCGCCATCTCCTTCTCCGGTTGTGCTATCTCCCAGATGTATTACAGAAGTATCGGGCGACTGTTTGTTGTTGTAGAAAACCAAGTATTTTTCGCTGGGAATTTTGCCAGTAGCCCCCAACATAAACACGGAAGCATCTAAGTCAAAGGCCCCGCCGGTGTCTGTAGCATTTATATCCCATCCCAAACCGATCCCGGCATTTTTCAGCCCTGGTGCTTCTTTAGATAGATTGATTCTCGCGCCTTTTTCCAAGTTGATAGACATTCGTCCTCCTATTCACAACATCAATCTTAGTTACCGATCGCCATTATATCAATTATCACAGGAGCTTGACAAATTGCTGCTGGTACTCATCCTCTGTCATCAATTCTCGGGTATTTTCCACCCTGTCTAAAAACACGATGCCCTCTAAATGGTCGTATTCGTGCTGAAAAATCCGGGCTACAAAGTCTGTAAGTTCTTGTCTGTGCAGTTTGCCGTCTCTACAAGTGTATTCAATTTCGATCGCCCTACTTCTCGGCACTAACCCCCGAATCCCCGGAATGCTCAAACAGCCTTCCCAGTCTTTGACTGTCTCTGTTGACGCGGCCACAATCCGGGGATTGATCATCGCTGTCGGTTCCATCTTCGGTGCTTGGGGATAGCGCAGGTTGGGGCGGGATGCGACGATGAACAGCCGATCGCCCATAGCGACTTGAGGGGCGGCAATCCCCACTCCGTTCGCGTGTTGTACGGTAGATATCAGGTTGTCGATTAGTTGTTGAATGCGATCGGCCTGAATATTCTCGACAAATTGCGACGGTTGGCGCAGTACGGGATTTCCTAATTGAGAAATTTGCAAGATTTCGGCCATAGTTATTGGTTATTTGTTATTGGTTATTGGTTATTAGTTATTGGTTATTAGTTATTGGTTATTGGTTATTGGTTATTGGTTAATCCTGGGTGCATAAACTCTTTTTGTTGGGTGGGCAATGCGCACCACCGTGCGCAATGCGCACCCTACTACAAAGGGTTAGTTAATTTAAACAGTCAACCGTCAACAAAATTATCGAATTTTTTGAACTGGCAAACTCCCCGGTTTAACAGTCAAATTAACTATTTGCCCATTCCGATTAATCTCCATTTGCAACAAGCCGCCAACCTTCGCATTTTGCACAAACTCCTGAACAGCCTCCGACTGAATAATCGGCTGATTATTCAGCTTTTGAATCACATCACCAGCCCGCAAACCTGCCGTAGCAGCCGGAGAATTGGGAACCACGCTCACAATCGCCACACCCCGATCGACTGCAACTCGCAGATTGCTGTTAGCATTGCCATTAATTTGCTGCTTAACTTCCGCAGTCAGCGTCGCCATTTCAATACCTAAATAAGCGTGTTCGACTTTCCCCGTCGAAATCAGTTCCTTCGCCACCTGTTGGGCCGCCTGAATCGGAATCGCAAACCCCAATCCTTGAGCACCTTGAATAATTGCCGTATTCATCCCAATAACTTCGCCCGAAGCATTCAGCAGCGGGCCGCCGGAATTCCCCGGATTGATTGCAGCGTCTGTCTGAATAAAACCGATCCGCTTGTCAGGTACGCCCACATCAGAGCTCGATCGCCCTGTAGCGCTAATAATCCCCGCAGTTACGGAATTGTCCAAACCCAAAGGATTGCCGATCGCGATCGCCCATTCCCCAGACAGTAGCTTATCAGAATTGCCGATCGGCACCACAGGCACATTCTTCGCCTCAATCTTCACCACAGCAACATCCGTCACCTGATCCGCGCCCAACACCCGCCCCTGATAGCCGCGGCCGTCCCTGAGAGTGACATTTACTGTATCCGCGCCCTCTACAACGTGAGCGTTAGTGAGAATCACGCCATCCGCGCCGATGACAAAACCCGAACCAGTACCCCGTTCGATTCCGCCCCTACCGCCCGAATTCGGATCTGCACCAAAAAAATCTTCCGGCGACAGCCCTCTATTTCCAGGTTTCACCCGACGCGAAGCATCGATCCGAACCACAGCCGGGCCAACTTTTGCCACCGCCGCCACAATAAAATTCACATTCGCCCCGTCACCGGACAAGGCAGCAGGCGGCAAGACTTTGCTAGCTTGAGGCTTAGTATCGGGAGGTAGTTGCAGTCTCGGTTGCTGCGCCCTCTGTCCCAAATCGCCCGAATTTCCGCGTAACTGAGAAACCGACAGCCGATCGCCCAACATGGCGGCCCCAGCTCCCGTTACCAGCAGCAATATGTAAATTGCCGGTTGCTTCCAAAATTTGCCAGTAGAACTCTTCATAGCCACGTTTTTAGGCTTTCCTGCCGAATATAAATACTTGTTTAGAGCTTCTCTCTGATACCTGTTTTTTGCCTCATTGCCGCAAAATTTTGGGCGATCGGCAGACTCCCTTAAACTTTAGCATTGTTGATCGATCGATCAACCTTCAAAATCGCCAATTCGATTAAACTGAGTTTTCGAGAATACAAATTCAATCTCTTTAAATGCCGATCGGCAAAGGTAAGCAGTGGAAATTCCCCTCGAAAGTCTGTGGAATCAGATACTTGAACGTCTCCAGGTACAACTGAGCAGACCTAGCTTTGAGACGTGGATCAAAACAGCTACAGCCGAACAACTCGAAAATAACTGTTTGATCGTCAGCGCCCCCAACCCCTTTGCTCGCAATTGGTTGCAAAAATATTACGTCAAAATTATTGCCGATGCAGTCCAAGAAATTCTCGGCTATCCCGTAGAAATTTACTTGACAATTGCCGCCACCAACGAAGCCGGTGGTAGCAGTGACTCCACCATGATTTGGCCATCTCCCATCGCCGATATCGAAAGCCACTCGCTTCACCCCCCCAAACCCGCCAATTTAAACCCAAAATACCTATTTTCCCGCTTTGTCGTTGGTTCCAACAACCGCATGGCCCACGCGGCCTCCCTCGCAGTAGCCGAGTCTCCGGGCCGAGAATTCAATCCCCTATTTTTGTGCGGCGGCGTTGGTTTGGGGAAAACTCATCTCATGCAGGCGATCGGTCATTACCGCTTAGAAATTGATCCCAACGCCAAGATTTTTTATGTTTCTACTGAAAAATTTACCAACGATTTGATTGCAGCCATTCGCAAAGATAGTATGCAAACTTTCCGCGATCATTATCGCGCAGCCGATGTTTTGCTAATAGACGACATTCAATTTATTGAAGGCAAGGAATATACTCAAGAAGAATTTTTTCACACTTTTAACACCTTGCACGAAGCCGGAAATCAAGTAGTCTTAGCGAGCGATCGCCCGCCGCAGCAAATCCCCCGCCTGCAAGAGCGTTTGTGTTCCCGATTTTCGATGGGATTAATTGCCGATATTCAATTGCCCGACTTGGAAACACGGATGGCAATTTTGCAAAAAAAAGCCGAATATGAAAACATGAGACTGCCGCGAGATGTAATTGAATACATTGCTTCTAGTTACACTTCCAACGTTCGGGAATTGGAAGGAGCTTTGATTCGGGCTGTAGCATATCTTTCAATTACCGGTTTGCCGATGACTGTGGAGAATATCACCCCGGTTTTGAACCCACAAACTGAAACCGTAGAGGCGACGCCCGATGCCGTAATTGCAGTTGTGGCCGAGGTGTTTGATGTTTCTGTTGAAGATTTGAAGGGTGTTTCCCGCAGGCGAGAAATTAGCTTTGCCCGTCAAATCGGGATGTATTTAATCCGGCAGCATACTGCTTTGAGTTTGCCGAAAGTTGGCGAAGTGTTCGGCGGCAAGGATCACACGACTGTGCTTTACAGTTGCGATAAAATTGCTCAGTTGCGGAACACAGATCCGACTTTAGCCCAAACTTTGCGTCAATTGAGCGATCGAATTAACGTTATTAGCCGCAAAACTTAAAGCCCGATCGACCCCGCTTGTGGAAAAACCTGTGGAAAATTTGCCCTTCTTATGTGGAAAACGTTACCCGATCGCCCAAAACAGTTTTTGCACAAAAATGGAAGGGCGATCGGCTTTTCCCAGCTTTTCCACAAGTTTTCCACAGGCAAAAAGCAACTATAAGCCTTGTCTGATCAGCAATTCATTTTGTTTTCCACAGTTTCCACAGAGCGATCGTCACAAAAATAATTCAGTAAATTAAAAAAAAATCTAGTGCTGTGCGTGCACCTACACAGAGAAAAACCAGCCCACCGACTTTCTGTGATACGATTTGCTTCTGTCTCAAATCCGGTTAATTAACCTTCCTCCCATGAAATTGGTTTGCACCCAAAGTGACCTCAACGCCAACCTCTCGTTGGTAAGTCGAGCCGTTCCCTCCCGCCCGACACATCCCGTACTAGCAAACGTGCTCTTAGTAGCGGATGAGGAAAATCAGCGGGTTAGCCTAACAGCTTTCGATCTCAGTTTGGGCATTCGTACCAGCTTTGCAGCAGAAGTGACTGGCGGCGGTAGTTTTACCATACCCGCGAAATTGCTCAACGATATTGTTTCCAGACTCCCAGATGGAGAGATTACTTTAGAAGACGAAGCAGGAGATACCGTAGCCTATCTCACTTGCAGTTCTGGCAGCTACCAAGTCAGAGGCATGGGCCCGGAAGAATTCCCAGAATTGCCCGCAATCGAAGCCGGAAGAATCCTCAAATTGCCACCCGAAGCATTGATAGAAGGACTCAAAGGAACTTTATTTGCTACTAGCCCCGACGAAGCAAAACAGGTACTCGCAGGCGTGCATTTAAAGGTATTGCCAGATTGCTTGGAATTTGCAGCTACAGACGGCCACAGATTGGCAGTAGTTCAAACTCCCAATGAAAAAGCCGAAGGCGAAGAAACCGAAGCAGAATTTGAGGTGACAGTTCCCGCTAAAGCATTGCGGGAAGTAGAAAGAATGCTGGTAATGCGGCAGTGGACTGAACCTGTTACCCTGCATTTTGAGCAGGGTCAAGTGGTGTTTGAATGGGCCGATCAGCGGCTGACAACTCGCACCTTGGAAGGGCAATATCCCGCATACCGGCAGTTGATTCCGCCCTCCTTTGAGCGGCAAATTACCTTAGAAAGGCGATCGCTCTTAGCAGCAGTCGAAAGAATAGCAGTCTTTGCCGACCAAAAAATAATATTCTCAAATGCAGCATCGACGAAGAGAATCAGGAAATCACCTTGTCGGTAGATGCCAAAGATGTCGGCAGCGGCAAAGAGTCAATGCCGGCCCAGATTTCGGGAGAAAGCATAGATGTTGCTTTCAACGTAAAATACTTAATTGACATTTTGAAAACGGCTCAGTCTCCCGAAATTCAAATGCAATTAAACGGTGCTCTTGCCCCCGTAATTTTTCAGCCTTTGGGCGGAGTCAATGCTACATTCTTGGTAATGCCAGTTCAGCTTCGAGCTTAATCATTCCTAGACGCAGAACCTCTATTTGTAGGGTGCGCAGTGCGCACCTTGCGATTGCAAGTCAATACGCTTGGGATAAAGCAGATCCCCCCTAGCCCCCTTAAAAAGGGGGGGACAAGAAGTTACTCAAAGTCCCCCTTGCTTTCGGGGGATTTAGGGGGATCTCCGGGGAGTAAATAGCCGTAGGGTGCGTCAGTTTAGTAATTCTGAATCATTATCGAAAATATCATGCTGACGCACCATTTATTCCGAGTCTGCATGAGAGCCGTAGGGTGCGTCAGTTTAGTCGTTCTCAATCATCACTCCTAATCTCATTCTGACGCACCATTTATTCCTGGCCTGCATCAGTTTCGAGATTGTGAGGAAAGTAGCCAAAATCTTCATAACTGACGCACCCTAATTCTTACTTTTTACTCGTAATAACGATGTTCGTAGTGAGGACTTTAGTCATCGGATTTTTATAAGGACTAAAGTCCTCACTACGAACCGATTTTATTTTCTAATTACATCCTAAACTGCCTTCAAATCAATGGCAACAAAATCTCAAATTCCGTACCCGTACCGGGCGTAGAATGCAAATTTAACTTGCCTTTATGCTTTTCCGTAACAATTTGATGAGTAATTGCCAACCCCAAACCCGTACCTTTCCCAGCAGGTTTAGTAGTGAAGAAAGTATCAAAAATCCTGCGCTGAATTTCTGGCGCAATTCCCGGCCCGTTATCGGCAATTCTGATGGCTATCCAAGCGTTATTTTGATTTTCCCCCGCTGCTTCTGGGCCAGAGTCGCCGTTTTGGCTGGCGGATGATTCCCTACGGGATAGCTGCGCTTCACGCAATTTTGCATTTTGTCGATCGCCCAAAACATAATTTTGAATTAATTCCGAATTCACGCAGTCTCCATCAGCACTGTTTATTACCTCAGTTTCAATAGTAATCGCAGGCACAAAACCTTTTTCTCCTTTTACCTCTTCCAAAGCATCGATCGCATTACTGACGATATTCATAAATACCTGGCTCAACTGACCAGAATAACACTTGACTAAAGGCAAATCCCCATAGCTTTTAACTACTTTAAACCCGTACTTGAGACGGTTTTTCATAATTAGCAGCGTACTGTCAATACATTCGTGGAGGTTAGCTTCTTTCAATTGGGTTTCGTCCATGTGAGAGAAGGTGTGCAGGCTGGTGACAAGTTCCGTCAGCCTCTCTGATGAAACTTTCATACTTTTGATAATTTCCAGCCAATCTTCTTTCAAAAAATCAAATTCTATGTTTTCTTTTAGTTGATCAATTTCTTCGCTGTCACCGACAATTTGTTCGTAAGCAGACAGCAACTCCATGATGTCTTTCGAGTAATTGGACAAAAAGCCGAGATTGCCGGTGATGCAGGTGACGGGATTTCTAATTTCGTGGGCGACTCCAGCTACCATCTGCCCCAAACTGGCTAGTTTTTCGGTTTGAATTAGTTGAGATTGAGTTTGCTGCCTCAGCAATTTTGTCGCTAGTTCATGAATATTAGATTGGGCTACTAACAGTTCGTGCACGTCTACCAAACTATAAGTTTGAGGCGACACTTGAACCACAATCGGCTCATAAAGCAGTTCTTTCGATCGCAACAGCGACTTTCTAGCTGCATCCACGATTAAAGTATTGCTGGGAAAAATTAAAGTCTCAGTTTCGGCAAAGCGGTACAAAGCCCTCACAGGTCGCTTTAAAAATAATTCTCGCCCAAAAGGACGGCTGATAAATTCTAAAAATCTCCGCCGGGAAATCATACCGGCAAATTCACCTTGATGGGTCAAAATGACTCCCGGTAACAGCGGATTAGCTTCTAACAACTGGGAAATTTCCATTCCCAAATCCGTAGCTTCTACCTGAAAATCGTAAAGCGACAATTCTTGGAGAGTAGAATCTAAACAAAGTTCTCCTCGGTCAGACTCGGAGATGGGTTGGACTGGTCTTTCTACGCAGGAGGTTTTCAACATAAATTCATCAGTACGCTTTTTTGGGGGTTCTATTTGCCAGCAGACATTCAGTTACCAAAGCTCAGTCGGTGAGTAGCTGAGTGGTTTGGCCGACATCCCTCTGGCAAACGGCATTTTAAATTACACAAAAAACTGTCTGTGGTAAATGGGATTTTACCACTTAAAGTATTAGGCAAGATCGAGTATGACCGAGATAGATGCGCCCTAGCAATTATGCCTGACTTTATTTTAGATTGACTTGAGGCGTATTGACGATTAGTTCGAGGATTTAACTATTAATTAACCTAGAGTTATATCCTTAACCTATTGTTAATAATTAAAAATATTGCTGAAAAATATAATTAATTGACAATAGAGGAACATCGGAATTGCCCCGTTAGCTCCTTCGAAGCGATCTCTTATGAAAGCCCGCCCCTACGGGGGGCTACGCCAACGAAGAGGATCGCCCGCCTCGCCATCGAATGTACCGGATCGGTTTGCAAATAGAGTAAGACCGTCTAAAAAAGCTTGTCGCTTCCATTATTGATTGTCTGCTCCCGGCGAATTAGGCAGAAATCTTAAGTGCAATTAAAACAAGTTTACCGAGTCCAAATCATTCACGGCATCAGCATTGATTGAATTACAAAATCTACGAATTCAATCAAAAAAAAGCAGTATTTTTTTTAACTTAATCTTATACCAATTCGGAAAAGTAGGGATACATATATCTTGTACGCGAGAATCTGTAGGGACACGGCACTGCCGTGTCCTTAACCGGATATGCGACTTTTAATGATTGGTATAAGATTGAGGATTGTCGCCAAAAAGTTTCAACGGAATTTTAAACTTAGTGCTGTGCAGCAGGTATGATCGACAGGGACTCAGCCAAATACGTGCAACTAAATAGCAATTTACCAGTAGGTGATCGATGCAACCAGCCCTAACGAATCAGTTAAACAATTCTTTTACCATTTTTCTCAGCTTGTTAGTAGAAGCAATACCTTTTCTGCTGCTGGGAGTTTTATTCTCAGGTTTGCTGCTGGGGTTTGTAGACGAACGCAAACTCGTATCCCGCATCCCGCGAAACCCCCTGCTGGCGGCTTTGATGGGTAGTTCGATCGGCTTTTTGTTTCCCGTGTGCGAGTGCGGTAACGTGCCAGTAGCCCGCAGGTTGCTGATGCAGGGAGTCCCCGCACCAGCGGCGATCGGCTTTTTGCTCGCAGCCCCCACCATCAATCCCATAGTAATTTGGTCAACTTGGGTAGCATTTCGCGATCAGCCAGAAATTGTAGTTTTGCGGGTAGTCTTTTCTCTGTCGATCGCCACAATCATCGGCTGGGTGTTCAGCGCCCAAGCAGACTTGCGGCCTCTGTTACACCCGTCTGTAGCCCGCGCGATTCCCCTCCCAAAACCAGAGTTTTCCGAAAAAAACCTCGTCCAAGCCAACACTCCGCTGCTGTTGCAGTCGGGAACATTTATGCTCGGTCAGCCGGGAGGGGCGGTGCCGATCGAATCTTTGCTAAAAGATGACTGGAAGCCTTTACAAACAGGCAAAACAGACAAAACCTCGAAACGTTCATCCATGTTTCACCCCGTTTCTAAAGAGCGTCTGCGCCTGCTTTTAGATAGTATGGTACAGGAGTTGCGCGAATTGGGAGGAGTTTTGGTAATTGGAAGTGCGATCGCAGCTATCATTCAAGTTGGCGTACCCCGCGAACTAATTCTCAACCTCGGTCAAGGCCCAGTTTCCTCGATTCTCGCCATGCTGCTATTAGCCGTAGTCGTATCTATTTGTTCTACCGTAGATGCTTTTTTTGCCCTATCTTTTGCTTCCACATTTACCAGCGGTTCGCTGTTAGCATTTCTCGTCTTCGGCCCGATGATTGACCTCAAAGGTATCGGTTTAATGTTGTCGATTTTCAAAGGTAGAGCCGTAATTTACTTAATGATTTTGGCAGCTCAGTTAACCTTTTTGATGACTCTCGTGGTCAACTTATATCTAGGCTAATCACCGATCCTGAACGGACTACTAATTCCCAATTCCTAATTCCCAATTCCCAATTCCCAATGACCAATTCCCAATCACTATTAAAAAATGAACCTGAAAAAATTTAGCCCTTGGCTGGATGCCCTAGCTATCTTAGGATGGGGAATATTGCTCCTCAAATATTGGATCACAGGCAAATTAAGCATTCTAATTCATCCCAATTACTTTGGCTTGACTGTAGTGGGAGGAATTGGCTTAATGGTGATTGGCGGGTTTAAAGTTTGGGAACTCTTAAAGCTCGATCGCGCCGCCAAGCAATCGCGGACATCGCCAGCCAATAAGTCTCCCAGAATTACAGAAGTCGAACACGTTACCTTCTTTCCCCCCAGTGTCGGCAGCACCTTAATGTTAAGCGTCGCATTAATCGGTTTAATCGTAACGCCACGCACATTTACCAGCCAGACAGCATTGGAACGAGGCATCACCGAATCCCTGCCCATCACCAGACTGGAACCACAAGAATTTCGCAATACTACAAAACCCGAAAACCGATCGCTCGTCGAATGGGTGCGGCTGTTAAATTTTAATCCCGAGCCAGATACATACAGAGGTCAAAAAGTCAAGGTTAAAGGATTTGTAATTCACCCGCCCAATATTGCAGAACAATATATGTGGATCGGGCGTTTTATCATTACCTGCTGCGCGGCCGATGCCTATCCGATCGGGTTGCCGGTCAAATTAGCGATCGGTCAAACCCGCGCCACTTTTCCCCCAGACAGTTGGCTAGAAATAGAAGGAGAAATGATCGTAGAAGAACTGCAAGGTAAGCGTAAATTAACCATTCAAGCATCCTCCCTCAAACCAATTCCCGAACCAAAAAACCCTTACGATTACTAAATGTGAAGTAAGCTATGAGATTGAATTTTACCTTTCTAATTGTGGGATGGGCGTCTCGCCCGTCCCTATCACAATTAGGATACGGTAAAGTCAGCTATAAAAGTGGCAGCAGCATCCGGTAGAAGTTGCCAACAACAAATTCAGGAAGTAGACTCGTAATTAGAAAATAAGTTTTCACTATATGTCATCAGAAAAAAAATTAGCGATCAAAGGTGCTATCTGGACGATCGCCAGCTATGGCAGCAGTCAACTTATCCGATTTGCCAGCAACCTGATACTGACTCGTCTGCTTTTGCCAGAACTATTTGGCTTGGTAGGTCTAGCCTACGTATTTATCACAGGAATTAACTTATTCTCAGATATCGGTCTAGGCCCAAGCATCGTCCAGAACAAGCGCGGAGACGATCCTCAATTTCTCAACACCGCTTGGACAATGCAAGTTATTCGCAGCTTGTTCATTTGGATTTGTTTGCTAATAATTACCAAACCAATTTCTGATTTTTATGAAGATCCGCGTCTGCTATGGTTAATTCCAATAATAGGTATAAATTCCCTAGTAGGAGGGTTTAACTCGACTGCTACATCCAGCCTCAATCGGCAGATGGCAGTCAAGAAAATCGTAATTTTTGAGTTGGGCATACAGGTAGTCTCTACTACAGTAATGATTGTTTGGGCCTGTTTCGATCGCAGTATCTGGGCCATCATAGCAGGCGGTTTTACTGGAACTCTAACAGAGTTAGTATGGAGCCATTTTTTGATTCGGGGTAAGTCGAACCGCTTGGCTTGGGATCAAGAAGCCGCCAAAGAAATATTTTCTTATGGCAAATGGATATTTTTGTCTACGGCTTTGTTTTTCTTGTGTTCTCAAGCTGATCGACTCATCCTCGGAAAAATATTTACCTTAACAATGTTGGGTATTTACGGCATCGCTTTTACCCTCGGCGATATGCCGCGCCAAGTCATCGTCGCCATTAGCAGCAGGGTGATTTTCCCCTCAATTTCAATGATGGCAGACTTGCCGAGGTCGGAGTTGCGCGCAAAGATACTCAACAACCGCAAGCTAATTCTAATACCGTTAGCCATAGGTTTAGCAATTTTTGTCATTTTTGGAGATCAGTTGATTTTAATACTGTACAGAAAAGAGTATATAGCGGCATCTTGGATGATGCCAATCTTGGCTTTAGGTATTTGGCACACCACTCTCCACAATATGATGGGTTCTTGTCTGTTAGCCGTCGGAAAGTCACAGTACGCAGCTATGGGCAATCTGGTGACTTTTGTGAATCTATGTATAACTATACCGCTGGGATACCACTTCAAAGGTAATTTAGGTGCTGTAATTGCTGTAGCTTTAGGCGACCTTCCTACCTATGCAGTAACTAACTACGGTTTGTGGCGAGAAGGACTAACTTGTTTTTGGCAGGATATTCAATTAACAGCACTATTTGTAGGGGTGCTGGCAACTCTACTTTGGTGTAGAGTCAATTTGTTGGGTTGGGGTTTGCCGATCAATAAAATCTCACCGATAGACTTAATACCGATCAATCAACTGTTTCAGTAAAAACTCTTGGAAGTGTCACAGAGATCGCCTACTTAAACTCGTCAGTTTAATTCAGTCCTGAACGCAACACAACTTACAAAAACTAATAAATTTGGGAAATAAAGTAACTAATTGTAACTTTACCGTGTAAAAAAACGGATTTATGAGTGTTAAGCTGTTCTGCATTTAAATTGTATGTTAATCAAAGAATCAAACAATGAGTGGGTGTCCCGCCCGCCCTGAATATACAACTTAAATGCGCGATAGCTTAGGAGTGCGTCCAGGGCTGTAAAATTTAATAAGGAAGAAAATTTGGCAGTTATAAGCTGTTGCGGCATTTAAATTGTATATCAAAAAACAATCAAAGTCTTGTGGGGTGGGCTCTTGTAGCCCGCCCTGAAGATACAATTTAAATGCGCGACAGCTTAGCTTTCCAACAAGGTGGTTAACAGTTGACAGTTGACAGTTGACAGTTGACAGTTGACAGTTGACAGTTGACAGTTGACTTCGGAGTGCGAAGTTTTTAGGCAGGGGATTTAAGCCCCGGCCTAAAAACAATCCACCTAAAGGTGGGGGCTTAAATCCCCTGTGCTTTGGTTAAGGCATTTATGCGATCGTTCCCTCAGCCAAAGGGTCGAAGGGTTCAATGACCACAGCGTCTTGGCGACTGCTATAACTTTCACCAGAAATAGGAGAGAAAAATTTGTGAATATTTTTAACAAAAAATTTAATCCTTCATTCTTCGGTATTCTGCTGTTCAAACAGCCGATCGACCGCGTGGCGATTATCCTTATGCTAGTTTTGAGTGTCTTAATGGGACTGCTGCTGCTTTCGGGCGATCGCACAGCACCCAAAGTGCGAGAATTTACCTGGGAAAACAAACAAATCGGCGCCACAGATATCGGCTTTATCCTCACCTTCTTTCGGCCGATGAACCACGCCACCGTTGAGGAAAACCTCAAGCTAGAACCCCCACTCCCCGGTAAATTTAGTTGGGCCGGGCGCCGCATGGCTTACACCCTAAAAGATCCAGCACCCTACGGCGTTACCTACACATTAAAACTCGCCGGAGCAACCGACAAGTATTTCGGAGAAAACAACCAAGATAAAGGTACGCCAATGCAGCCGTTTAGCAGTTCCTTTCGCACTCGCGATCGAGCTTTTGCTTATATCGGCGTTCAAGGCGAAACAGAAAGCAGATTAATGCTAGTCAACCTCTCCAGCAGCGAATCGAAACCGATATCGCTGACTCCCAAAGATTTAGTTGTCACCGATTTTAAACCATATCCCCAGGGCGATCGCATTTTATTCTCAGCCACAGATCGATCGATCGCCCGTACTCGCGGCACCCTAAATCAAGAACTATTTACAGTCACCACCGGCATCAATCCCCAATCCCCCGGAGAAGAGCCAGGGCGAACGCAGCCAGCAGGTACAATCACCAAACTTCTAGACTCCAAAGATTACCAAAACCTCAAATTTGACCTCTCACCCGACGGAAAAATCATCGTTATCCAGCGCGTCAACCGCCGCAAGCCCGCCGATTTCAGCCCTTGGATTTTAGAAGAAAAAATGGCGCCCCGCCCCTTGGAAAATCAACAAGGCGGAGATTTTATGATTCGGGCAGACAGCAAATCGATGGTAATGTCTCAAAAACAAGGATTAGCGATCGTTCCCCTCACACCAGAAGCAGATCCAGTAGAATTTTTGCCAAAATACGAACAAGTATTAGGTATCGCCCGCGACAACTCCGCCGCCGCCTATGTTAAATACAACGCTGATTTTACTCGATCGCTCTTCATCTTAGACAACCAAGGTGTGGAACAAGAAATATTGCGGATTCCCGGTAGCATTCTCGCCGTTTATTTCGATCCGCGCAAAAACAAAGACAATCAATTTCAGCGTCTCTACTGCTTGTTAGCCGAACGCCTCAAAACAGAAAGCTACAAAGAACAGCCTTTCATCGCCACCATCGACCTCAAAAAAGATGGTAATCGTTTGGTAGGAACCATCAAACCGCTGTTGATTTTGCCCAATCAATTAGATACCCAAATCAGTTTATCTCCCGACGGACTGGCATTAATTTTCGACCAATCAGTCACCACAAAAAATCCGTCAACAGTAGACAGTCCCCGCAATGACAGCGGACAGTCGATCGCCACCAGCCGCCTCTGGGTGCTACCCTTATTAGAAATATCCGCAGACGGATCTCCGGCAAAAGTACAGCCAGAAGAACTTCCCTTTGCCGGCTATCACCCTCGCTGGCTCCCCTAAGTTACTCTGAATTAAGCTGTCGCAGATTTAAATTGTATATTTAGATCGGGCTACAAGAGCCCTCCCCACTCATTGTTTGATTTTTTTTGTTCTGCAATTTAAATGCAGAACAGCTTACCAATTACCAATTACCAACTACCAATTACCAACTACCGACTACCATGAATCCCGAAGAAATTAGCAAGATCCTTAGAGACTTATTCGGCGAAAGTGTTGAGATGCCAGCCCCTACTTCTTGGCAAGTACAAACCTCCAAATTTCGCCTCTTAGTCCTGCTTTCAGACGATGGGAGTTGGCTGCGGATTTTACTGCCGATCGCCGATGCCCAAGAAGCTCAACCATTTTTCGATAAACTGCTAGAAGCTAACTTTGACACAACCCTCGAAACTCGCTACGCCATACATCAAAACGTTTTGTGGGGAGTATTTCAGCACAACTGTGCCACACTCGCCGCCCCAGATTTCTCGGCCGCCATCGCTAGGCTAATGGCTTTGCAAGAGCGAGGTTTGTCCGACTTTTTTGGCGGTTTGATCGAAAGCCGCATCCGTCAAATCATCAAAGCTGCCAAGATGCAGGGCCAGTCTATAGAAACTACCCTTCAGACTTTAGACCGTTTCTACGCAGAGGGATTGATGGGCGAAATGGAACTCGGGCGAGAGTCTCGCGAACAGACTCTCACCGCTTGGCGGAATCAGCTAGAACGCCTCTGGCCCCTTGTCGAACCCTAGTCCCAGTCTTGATCGTTGGGGCCTCAAGTCCCTTAGACGATAGTCAACAATCCGGGCCTTCGATCCCTCCAAGGACACTCGTATATTTACTGATAATCGGCGATTTATTCTCCAATTCCCTAGCAGCAACGAAAAACTTGTATCAAAGATCGCAAAAATCCCTGATAAATTTTGAATATTTTGGGAAAACACGCGATCGCAGGGTATATCATGGTAAAAAGTTTGCATAAAGTCTCCGTAAGTTCCGCAAAAGCTTCGATCGTTTAACACCAATTTGGAAACAGCATCTTTAGTAGACAATGCTAGTGCGATCGAACTTTGCCATCGGATGCTGTTGTCATTTGACAAATTAGCAATTACTCCCTACCAATTACCTGTCACCAACTAATAGCAACTTAAGTGCTCGTCAAAAACCATTTAACAGGGGTTTCATCTATGTTTGCTGTGCATGATATTAGCTCGGAGTTATCAGTGTTGCATATACCTGAAATTTGTAGTTGGAATATATCCTTAGAATCAACTCTTCTAGACCTACCGCTCTACAACTGCCAAATTGAATTAACTCAACAGGCAAAAGAAGTAGCCCAGGCTTTTGAAGGAAATTCTATGCTCCCAGGCGTCATTTTGACCGATCGGGGTAATTTTGTCGGCATAATATCCAGGCGTGTATTTTTTGAAAGAGTTAACCGCCGCTACGGATTAGAAATGTTTTTTAAGCGACCCATAGAGGTATTATATAGGTTTTCCAAGCAAGAATTGCTGCTGCTTCCAGGCAGTAAATTAATCGTAGAAGCTGCCCAAGAATCGCTTTACAGATCAGCAGAATTAGTTTACGAACCCGTCGTAGTCGAAATAGCACCCCAGACTTACAGACTGTTGGACGTACACCAGTTAATGGTAGCTCAATCCAGAATTCACCAATTAACAAATAAGTTACTCAAAAAACAAACCCAATCCAAACTCATCCAAACAGAAAAGATGGCGAGTTTGGGAAGAATTGTAGCAGGAGTAGCCCACGAAATTAGAAATCCGCTGAACTGTATTTGGGGAAATTTAACTTTTCTGCTGTCCTATTTTGAAAACTTGCTTCAGCTAATGTCGGCTTATCAAGAAGAATATTCGGAACCCTGTCCCCGAATTGATGCGATCAAAGAAGAAATTGAATTTGATTTTTTGAAAGAAGATTTGCCAGTCACCTTAGAAGGGATGAAGTTGGGAGCTTTACAACTGCTAAAAATAGTTAATGGGCTGCACCACTTCTCTCATATGGACGAGAGAAAGCCAGTGCAGACAGACATTCACGAATGTGTGGATATTACGCTGTTAATTCTGAAAAACCGCTTTAAAAATGGCATAGAAGTGGTAAAAAATTACGGCGAACTGCCGCTAGTTAAAGGCTACTCCGGTCAGTTGAGTCAAGTATTTTTGAATTTGTTAGTTAACGCTCTAGACGCCCTAACAGAGCAAGTAGCCGATCGAGAAATAGAGACTCAGTGCCTCGACGAGTGGCTGCCCCAAATCGAAATCACCACTAAAGTCATAGAAACCGAAGACGGCAAGTGGGCAGCAATTTGGATTTGCGATAACGGGCCGGGCATTCCCCTCGAAAACCAGGAGCACATATTTGACACGTTTTTTACCACTAAACCAGTAGGCAAAGGCAGTGGTATGGGGCTGGCTATCTGCGATCAAATTGTCACAGAAAAGCACGGCGGCAAACTGAAATTGCGATCGCAGCCCGGTCAAAAAACCGAATTTGAAATTCTCCTGCCAATAGTCTGTAAAACATGATTATCTCGGCTTTAAAAGAAGTTCGGTAACGGGCAATCTACCGGATGTAACGGATGGATGGAAGAGGGAAGTTCTGCAATGAATTAGCTTTTTTAGGAGGTAACAGAATGCCTGATCCCCAATTCCCAATTACGCTTTAATCTCTAATTTAGTGCCGCACATTTTGCAAAATTTAGCATTAGCATCATGTACAGACAAACCACAGCCTGTACAAACAGTTTCTACTTGATTAGCAGTTTTAACTAATTGTTTGATTAAATCCCCCAATTGCCAAGGAATCAGGGCAATTCCGGTCAAAATCATCAAAATAGTCAAAAAGCGGCCAGTTTCTGAAATCGGAGTAACATCGCCAAATCCCACCGCCGTCATCGTAACAACGGAGAAATAAACAGCATCCAAAAAAGTGCCAAAACCTTCGGGATTTGCCGGATGTTCGACTTGATAAATCAAACCAGAATAAACAAAAATTATTGCCAATAAAGTAAACAAAATCCGCGAAAAAATTACCCCATCTTCGCTGCTGATACGGAAAATAGAATTTTTCAATTATACAAAACGGATGAGTCGAAGAATTCTAAACCAGCGGAAGATGCGGATAAAACTAACATTGACAAATCCTAATAAAAATGGTATAACTGCCACCAAATCGACTATTGAGAAAAAACTAAAAACAAATTTAAATTTATTGTCAGCGCACCACAATCGCACTAAATACTCGATCGCAAAAACAACTAAAAGCGCTGTATCGAGAGTTTCCAAATTAATTCTAATAGCTTCTGCAAGCGGGTAAGTTTCGGCGATGAAGCTGGCGGAAGATAGGAGAATGAGTCCGGTAAGGGTTAAATTGACGGTTCTACCAATTGGGGTTTCGATGTCTTCGAGATAAAATCCAATTTGCGATCGGGTTAACATAGATGAGATAATTAATACCATTTCTAAGGTAAGGAAATTATTGCATATGAGTATCGAATTAACTAAGGGTGAAAGATTCAATCTTTCTCAGGAAGTTCCTAATTTCAATAAATTGGCGATCGCCCTGGGGTGGGAAGTAAGCCAAACAGCACAAAATTGTGACATTGACGCATCTGTTTTTATGTTAGGCGCTGACGGTCGAATTCCCGATGAAAAGTATTTTGTATTTTACAACAATTTGACATCGCCAGACGGTGCGGTGCGGCATTCGGGAGACAACACAACGGGACAAATCGAAGGCGATGACGAGACGGTTTATGTGGATTTGAATCGGATCGATGCCGCTGTTGAAGAAATTGTGTTTGTTGTTACTGTTCACGACGGACAAGCAAAGAATCAAAATTTTAGTCAAGTTAGAAATGCGTTTATCCGGCTTTATAATTTGGAGACTGGGAGCGAGCTGGTTCGGTATAATTTAAAAGAGGTTTTTTCGCAAGAAACGGCTTTGGAATTTGGGCGATTGTACAGAAAGAATGGTGAATGGAAATTTCAGGCCGTAGGACAAGGATATAATGCTGGGTTGCAAAGTTTTGTGGACAAGTATCATGTTGAGAATCCGGTGAAAAGCACCGAAAATGTGGCTCAGAAGCTTGATGATGCTGAGATTTTGAGGCAATTTAGCGATCGGGTTGACAACCAATTGCAGGAAAAATCAGCGGGAGAGTCTGTTGCTAATCCTGTGAATGCGGATAATTTGGAAGCTGATGAGGATGTTGATAATTCTGTTTCAGAAAATCAGGAACCTGCTATCACTGCTGAGGAATTTTGCCGGCGGTATAACGAGGGAGAACGGGATTTTACAGGGATTAATTTAGCAGGAGTGGATTTGAGCGGAAAAACTCTGAAATCTCCCATTAGTTTAAGTCAAGCAAACTTGAGTAATTCAAATTTGAGTAATGCCAACCTAACCAATGCAAACATGATTGGAGCTAACCTGCAAGGGGCAAACTTGAAGGAAACCAACCTGCCGCAAGCTGATTTGATTCAAGCTAACTTTAGTGGTGCAAACTTAACTAAGGCAAATTTAAATTCTGCAAGACTCATTCAAGCGAATTTAAGTCAAGCCAACTTAAGCGATACACAATTGAATAGTGCGAACCTGACTAACGCCAATTTAATTAACGCAAATCTAACTCAGGCAAGTCTATCTCATGCTAACCTAACCGGAGCAGATTTAAGTCAAGCAAATCTCAACAAAGCAAGCCTAACTGGGACTAATCTGACAGGCGTTAAGTTGACAGGTGTAAGTTTTGCTGGAGTAGACCTTATGAACGTTAACTTAAAGGTCGCTAATCTCACAGGTGTAAGTTTTGTTGGAGTTAACTTAAAGACAGCTAACCTCACAGGTCTTGACCTAAGAGGTGTTAATCTTACTGGCCTAAGCTTGGTTGGAGTAAACCTCGATATCGTCAACCTGAGCGGAAAAAACTTAAGCGGGTTCAATCTCTGCGGAATTAGCTTGATCCGTGCTAATTTGAGTGAAGCAAATCTAACTTCAGCAGACTTGTGCGGGGCAAATTTGATGATGGCAAACCTAGAAAAAGCTAACCTGAAAGATGCCAACTTGGTTGGAGCAAATATGGTAAGTGCTAAGCTCGCAGGTGCAATTATGCCAGACGGGACAACTCACGAATAAATGGAAGTGCGATGTTTGTAGTAAGGACTTCAGTCCTTATATTTCTGGATTTAAGCGCTGCGACTCAGAGAAACCGGGTTTTTGGCCGAATCTGCGCGCCCAAACGAAATATCTCGAAAAACCCCGGTTTCTGGCCCCCGTGCGGAGAAACCGGGTTTTTGGCCGAATCTGCGGGCCCAAAAGAAATATCTCGAAAAACCCGGTTTCTGGCCCCCGTGGACTCCGAGAAACCGGGTTTTTAGCCCGCATCGGCGCGCCCACACGCAATATCTCGAAACAACCCGGTTTCTGTCGTGGCGCGTACTGGATTTAAGCGCTGTGAGTTTGAGTATAATTAGGGTTAAATGTCCAATACTATAGATTTGAGATGAATCAATCTGACACGGAAATTATAGAATCTACCCTAAGATGGATGACAGAATTTGTCGAATTGCGTCATCCAGTTTTTACCGATTTACCAGTTTGTCCCTTCGCTAAAAAAGCACGCTTAGCCAATCAAATTTTATTCAAAATCGAGCGGTTTTCCACGCTGACTCAGTTTGATGCAGATTCTGCCATCATGAAATCGATTCATGAATTTGCTAATTCGGAATTTGAAATAATGTTAGTGATTAATCCCGATAAAACTGCGATTAGTGCGCCACAAACTCAAGAATTGACCGACAAACTAAATAATCAGATTTCCGAGTTGGGATTGCTGGCTTTTCACATTCATCCTGAAGAAGATTTTAATATTGACGGGCTTTATACTAGGAGGATGCCGTATCCCGGCTTCAC
>JAJAYT010000015.1 GCA_026786085.1 Microcoleus sp. CAN_BIN18
GGCTAGAAGCCCATCCCACATTTTTTTCATGTGGGATGGGCTTCTAGCCCGTCCGAAAATTTGATTGAAAGGACTTTTGCAATTCAAGTCTAATAGTTTGATGAAAAATGGAAAATCAAAAGTTTTCCATTTTCCATTTCCTTCTCAACTCGTCACTTTCCTAAACCAAGAAATTCTGGACAACATAGTTACCCACATTTCTACCCGAACTCAAACCGTTTAGGTTACCACTCATGAAATGAATGCCTCCATAAATCCGACTCATCCCAGATTCATCCGCTGCTTCGGCAAAGTTTTCAAAGGTTCGCACACTGTTGATAGACTTGTCTCCCTTATCTGCAAAGCCAAAATCCGCACCAAATACAGAATTCAAAACAGGCTCCGCGGCACCGCTAAAGGTACTGTGCCCAGAGGTATACTCCGAGAAGGGCGGAGTTACCAGCAGCGGCGTCCACTGAGAGTCAACTGTCGTGTTGGGATTGTTGTCTTTGTCAGCTTTGCGAATAGCTGTCACGGGCCGCCATAAGTCATATTTATACTTAGCATCCCAGCAGCTAATAGCTGCATCGGCCTCGGCAATATTTAGCAGGGCGAACAAGCGGGCGCTATCTTCCAGGGAGGTGCCGGCGAGGGCCGATACTTCTGAGGCGATTTGGTTCCAGTGGCCAGGGGGAGTAAACGTCCCAGCGCCGTTGGCCCAGAATTTGGCGATGGCTGTTTGGTCTGGCGTGCGCGTCAGACTGTCGATTTTGCCGATTTCTTTGACAAAATTGACCTCCTCTGCATACTTGGCGCTGTCGAGGGCGGGGGGAGCAGGTGGGCGGAACTGGGAACCGCTAGTCATCGCAAAGGGAGTCACATCCGGCCACTGGGGCAGCAGCGGTGTTGCGAAAGCCGCGGGAGTCGGTATCCAACTGCCGGGGTCTGTTTTGCTCTGGTAGGTGACTACTTTGTTCGCACCGTCTGTACTCCGCCAACTGATAATTTGGTCAGCAACTTCTTGTCCGAGGGCGATGCCGTCATCTTTGGATTTGCCGTCGGGAATTGTGGAGAGAGATGATTGGTATGCTGCATCGAATTTTGCTGCTTGTGCTGGATAGAGGCTAACTAAGACGCGCTGGGCTGCGGCGGCGGCGGCGGCTTCTTGTGATGTGCCTGCGGGTGCATCGATGCTGACGCGGTAAGGGCTGTATTTTTTGGTAATTGAGTTCACCGAGTCGTAAATGGCTGCGGAAACCATTGCCATATTGCGGGAGGCTAGCGGAGGCGCGGTGCTGGCTGTGCGGATGGCTTCGAGCATTGTTCCGTTCCAGTCTCTGATAGGGTTTCCCGAAAGGTAAGTTGTGAAGTTGTCAGGGGTAACGGTGTTGCTGTTGACTCCCTTCAATACTGCTAAATATTCACCTGTGAGTTTGTCTTGAATTACGGTGCTGTTGCTGTTAGCGTCTGTGCCTTGCTGGATGTTTAAGTCTCCAAATGTCAGACCGTCGAGCAATCGAATTTTGTCGTTGCCACTGCCGAAGTCGGTGATATAATCTGCCGTGGCTAGAGTTGGGCCGCCGTTGCCTTTGGCGATCGTAAATATGTCATCGCCTTCGCCACCGCTGAGAGTATCGCTACCCGCGCCGCCGACAATTGTATCGTTGCCAGAGTCGCCCAAAATTAGGTCGTTACCTTTGCCACCCCAGATGATATCCTCGTCTGCACCGCCGAAAATTGTATCGTTGCCGGAGTCGCCGCAGATTTTGTCTTTACCTCGATCGCCTTCTAGAAAGTCATCTCCGCTGTTGGCATAAAGTATGTCGTTACCATCCAAGCCACTAATTCTGTCTGGCCCTGAAGTTCCTTCTAGAAAGTCGAATTTAGGACTGCTGGTAAGAGATGCCATTGGTTGTTAATTAATATTTTTCATTTTTAAATAGCAAACAGTCATAGGAGAAATAAATTCTTTGACTGTTTGCTCGTAGTTTTAATTATTAAACTTTATTTTGAGTAAGTAAATACCCTGAGCCCAACTTTATACAATCTTTAATCTTCGACTCATTTTGATAAAGTTTCTGGTTGATTTTTTATTGAAAATACATGATTTTATATCTAAATTTACCATCCGACTGGTTTTATTAATTTTTAAACATATATATAATAACGATCGGCATTAAACGGTAACATTATGTGCGTGTAAATGTAAGTATATACTTAAGTATGATAGGCTTGTAATTATTTGTTAAGCACTTCTTAAGGCTGCGATCGGGTCGAGTTTGGAGGCTTGACGCGCCGGGACAACGCCGAAAAACAGGCCTACAGTGCCGGACACGCTGACAGCCAGGGCGATCGCCACCGGGGAAACGCCAGCTTGCAAGGGCGTAAAATTACCTACAAGCAAGATACCGCCGACACCTACGCAAGTACCGACAATCCCTCCGGCCGCGGATAAAATTACAGCTTCGATCATGAATTGAAACAAGATATCGTTTTGGGAAGCCCCAAGCGCCTTTCTCAGCCCGATTTCTTGAGTCCGCTCGCTCACAGACACCAGCATAATGTTCATAATCCCAATGCCGCCAACCAACAGGGAAATACTAGCAACAGCAGTTAACATCAGTGTCAGGGCCCCGGAAATCGAGTCCATTGTCGCCATTAAATCTTTCTGATTTCTGACCGTAAAGTCATCTTCTGTGGTAATCTTGTGCCGCAATCTCAGCAAATTTTCCACCTGAAATTGAGCCGCATCCATTTTCGACTCATCTTGAATCGAAATAAACAGCGAAGTGACAGCTAAACCGTAGGGAGACTTGCGCCCGACAATGCGGTTTGCCATGGTGGCGATCGGCACAACAGCCGAGTTATCATAATTCGTACCAAAAGATGTCCCTTTCGGCGCCAATACTCCAATTACTTTCATGCTGACATTTTTGACTCGCACTTGTTCGCCGAGGGGGTTAGTATTAGCAAACAATTTCTCGGCTAATTCTGAACCAAGAACCACAACTTGATTGTTTTTCTTAACATCAAGTTCGGTCAAAAATCTCCCTCTAGCCATTTCAAAGTTTCTGACAGTCAGAAATTCGGGAATTGTGCCAAAAATTAGAGACGAAACATTTTTGTTACCGTAGCGAACGAGTTCAGAACTGTTGAGTTCTGCGGAGACACCTTGCACGGAGGGGACTTGAGAGGCGATCGCCTTACCATCTTCTACTATCAATGTTTGAGGCGCGCTGGCGATCGAACTTCGCCTAGCATTGGGCACTCCTGGCCTTACTATCAATACATTTGTACCCAGGGCTTGAACTTGTCCGCTGACAAATTTTTGTGCTCCCTGTCCAATACCAATCATCGCAATTACCGAGGCGTTTCCGACAATCATCCCAATCATCGTTAAACTGCTGCGAGTTTTGTTCGCTACTAGAGTTTGACCGGCCATTTTAACACTTTCAATAAAATTCATAATTTAGGAATTGGGAATTGTGCATTGGGCATCGGGCATCGGGCATTGGGCATTGGGCATTGGGCATTGGGCACTGGAACCAACAAATGACCAATGACCAATGACTAATCACTAAAGACTAAGGAATAATGACTTCTTAAGCACTTCTGAGTGCAACAATCGGGTCTAATTTCGCAGCTTGTTTTGCGGGTACGATGCCGAAAAATAAGCCGATGCTGCCAGAAACGCCGACTGCAAGTGCGATCGCCACAGGAGAAACACTAGCTTGCAAAGGAGTAAAAGCAGAAACTAAAAGCACACCGCCGATACCGAATCCAGTACCGATCGCGCCACCAGCAGCCGACAAAATCACAGCCTCAATTATAAACTGAATCAAGATATCCTGCCCCGAAGCACCGATCGCCTTTCTCAGTCCAATTTCCTTAGTCCGTTCCGTCACAGAAACCAGCATAATATTCATAATCCCAATACCGCCCACAAACAGCGAAATTGCCGCCACAAAAGCCAGCATCAGAGTCAAAGCACCAGTTATACTGCCCAAAGTATTCATCAAATCCTTCTGATTTCGGACAGTAAAATCATCCTCCTTAGTGATTTTATGTCGTAGTCTGAGCAAATTTTCTATTTGAAATTGAGCGGCTTTCATCTGACTTTCATCTTTAATAGAAACCGAAATAAATGTGACCTTTGTACCATAGGGAGAGGAGCGACCTACGATACGATTTGCCATTGTTGTTAGCGGCAAATAAACGTTCATATCTTGATTGTCACCAAAACTAGAACCTTTCGGCTGCATCACTCCTATTACTTGAAAAGTCGAATTTTTGATTCGAATATATTGACCAATTGGCTGTGCATTACCAAACAATTGTTCTGCTGCTTCTGAACCTAAAGCAACTACATTTTCTTCTCTTTGTAAATCTAACTTGCTTAAAAATCGACCTTGACCAACATCAAAGCTTCTGACAGTCAGAAATTCTGGTGTAGTTCCGACAACAGAAGACGAAACATTTTTGTTGCGGAAGGTAACGAGTTGACTATCATTGAGAGTTGGTGCAACTTCGTCTACAGAAGCAACTTGAGAGGCGATCGCCTCTGCATCTTCCAACACCAACGTCTGAGGAGGAATCACCGGGCGGCTTTGCGCTTCAGGGCTTCCGGGAATGATAAATAGCAAGTTTGACCCCAGAGAGTTAACTTGTCCCGCAATAAACGTCTGAGCACCTTCACCGATACCGATCATCGAAATTACAGAAGCATTACCGATGATAATTCCTAACATCGTCAAGCTGCTGCGTAACTTATTTGCTGTCAAAGTTGTGACAGCCATTTTGACGCTTTCAATAATATCCATGATTCTATTTTAGATTTTAGATTTTGGATTTTAGATTGCAGGACTTACTCATCAAAACCAAAGAAACCGGGTTTTTTGTCTAATCTACTGCTTGCAACGAAGTATTATCGAAAAAACCCGGTTTCTCAAAACCTGTGCGAAAATCCTAGACTAATGACTAATGACTAATGACTAATCACTAATGACTAATCACTAATCACTAAGGGCGGGGTTTGCCATTTTTTTAGTCATAAGTATCATATATTGTTAGCTAAACCC
>JAJAYT010000016.1 GCA_026786085.1 Microcoleus sp. CAN_BIN18
AAAATTAAACCACAAAAAACCCCCCCACACACAACAACCCCCCCCCGCCGCGGCCTTTGTCCAAAAATTTTTTTTTGGCGGCCCCCACACCCCCCCCCCCCGTCTCCTAATTTTTGCTACTAATAATTCCGGTAAAACCGGAATTGATATGAGTTCTAGTTGAGAAAGCAACACTGTTTGGAAAAAAGAATCTACCTGAGTAGGTAGATTTTTAGAAATGTTCTAGCAATTAGTTAACGATTAGCTAAGCTGTTGGGCATCTAAATTGTATTTTTTGTGCGGGCTCTCCCGCCCACCGCACTTATTGTTTGATTGTTTTTTAACATCCAATTTAAGTGCAGAACAACTTAACCAAAGCACAGGGATTTAAGCCCCCACCTTTAGGTGGATTGTTTTTAGGCTGAGGCTTAAATCCCCTGCCTAAAAACTTCGCACTCATCTGTCAACTGTCAACTGTCAACTGTTAACGTTGTTGTTGTGGATGTGCGACGCAGAAACATTATCCAACTGATCTCGCCCGTTGCGGATCACGCGCAGCATATCGCTCAGCTTGTGTTCGATATTATCGAGAACTTGGTCAGCATAATCGTCGGCGCCGTTTTGAATTTCTTCGCATTCAGCCATCGCCCTGACTCTCATCTCTTCCAATTCCTCTTGAGCCTGGTAGCGAATTTGTTCGACTTCGGCCAGCGTCGCCTGCTGAATTGCCTCGCAGTCGAGCAAAACTTGCTGTCGCAACTGATCTGCCTCTATCTTCGCCTGCTGAAGCAGCCCCATATCGTTTAAAATTTCTGCTGCTCTCTGTTCTGCTGCTTCTATCACTTCCTGAGCGTAAAGTTCCGCCTCTTGAAGCAAGTCGTCCTTGTGTCGGATGATCGTCTCGGCTTCCCCAAAGGCGATCGGCAAATTTAGCCTCACCAAGTCTAACTGATCGAGCAACTGTTCTTCATCCACCAGAGTGCGTCTGGTCATGGGAATTCGCGGACTGTCGAGAACAATTTCCTCAAGCCGATTCAATTCCCGCTGGATGTCTACTCCTGCGGTGCGGGTGGAGTCTCCGAAGGCTGCTGTGTTCTGAGATGATTCGTTCTCAGTGCTGCGTTCGGTACTGTCGGGTTCGATGCGAGTTGGTTCCTGCTGGCGTAACATTTGTAAATATCTAGGGCGACGTGTTTCGGAACAAGATGATCTACGGAGCCACCAAACTTGGCTATTTCTTTAACTACACTACTACTTAAAAAGCTGTATTCGTTAGAAGTTGCCAAAAAAACTGTTTCAATTTCGCCCAGGAGGGTTTTATTGGTGTGGGCCATCTGGAGTTCCATTTCAAAATCTGTTAAGACCCGGAGTCCCCGCAGCAGCACTTTGGCTTGTCGAATCTTAGCATAGTTTACTGTCAAACCCTCAAAACTGTCTACTTCTACGTTTGGCAAGTGTTTGGTAGATCGCAGGATTTGCTCGATCCGTTCCTCTACGGTGAATAGAGCGGTTTTGCTGGGATTTTTGACTACTGTAACAATTACGCGATCGAACAATTTACAGCCGCGCTCGATAATATCTACGTGACCGAAGGTAATGGGGTCAAAGCTGCCTGGATAGATTGCAATCACGAGTTTGGCCAGAGAGTGGGCGAGTGGGGGAGGCAGAGACGGGAAATGTGGAAAATCTTCCTTTTTCCTTTTTCTTTCTGACTCTCAACTGTCAACTGTCAACTGTCAACTGTCAACTATCTTCTACTTTTTCATGGAATGAGCTTTGTAGAAAGTTTCGAGGCTTTGCCTGTCGCCCACAAACCGCCAGTGCCAGGGCTCATAACTGACACCTTGGCGGTTGTTTTTGGGGAAGGACATTTCAAAGCTGAAGGCGGGAGCGTTGGCTTCTAGCCACTTGAATGCTTGGGTACTGTCAAAGCTGGGACTGAGGTTAGTTTCGGGGGCGGAGCCGTCGCCAATGTCGATCGCATAACCTGTATGGTGTTCGCTATATCCAGGAGGAGCGCTGACTTCGGCTCGCTTGCTGACGTTTTGCTTGCGTTCAGCTTTTACGTCAAAAAATACGTGTTGTTGGTCTTCGAGGGAACGAAAGCCGGATATGGGAGCGAAATAGATCCCTGATGCGGCGGCGGCGTTAGCCATTTCTTGATATTTTGCTGCTGCGGTTTTGCGGAGTTTGACGCTACCGTCGGGGGTGACGTTTACCAAGTCTGGGGCTGGTGCTTCTGGGTACGGCAAATGTCCCAGTAGGTTGTCTGGGGTTGCGGCTTTTGAGTTGGTAGCTGGACTTGCGGCCACCCCTGACGGCGAACTCTTCGGTGCTGGGTTTTGTTGAGTTTGCTCTGCCCGACTGGTGGCTGGGAAAAAGTTAAAGTTGAGGTGCAGCCAAATGCTGACCCCAAAGGCTACAACGCTTAACCCTAGCAGTTTCCAAATCAGCCCTTTTTTCTGGGACTGACTCGCTCCTGTTTCTGGGTATGGCTTGTCTCGTATTGCTTCTGGAATTTCGTCAGCGGCAAGCTCGGAGGCTTGCGGGGTTTTTCTCGACAGACTAGCGTTATCCAAGCCAGCTCCACTCCTGCACTTCAATAAGGCTCAACGTTACAAATTGTAGACTGATTGCGCGCGATCGCACAGCTACATTTGCCGCTGAGAATATATCATCTCTTCCTGACTGGGCTTTGTCCCATCCGCCAGTTCTCAAATCGCCCGCGGATCTCGCACTGGTTGGCGCAAGTGGCGCTGGTTTATTTTAAGTGTAATTTGCTACTTATTCCACAAAATCTAACAATTCTTCGATCGACACATCAAACGTCCGCGCCAATTTTAGCAGAGCACCGATGTCAGCCATTGTCATACCGGGTGATCGAGCATAACTTTTAACAGTATTGTAGGATACCCCGGAGCGATCGGCTACTTCCTTCAGCGTCCAACCTTCCCTAGCCGCAAACTCTCGAATCCGCAATTTTATTAATTCGCCTCTTGACATAAGGGTGAAATCTCACCTAAAATATTTCATATAAATAAATCATAGCTATCCGACGGAGAAAACGCCGGCGGTAAACTACTCTTCCACCACCTCAAACAAATCTTCAATCAACACGTCAAAAGTGCGAGCTAATTTTTGCAGATAAGTAACGTCAACCGTTGCTAATCCGGGCGATCGGGCGTAATTTTTCAGCGTGCTGTAGTGGACTCCCGAGCGATCGGCAACCTCTGTCAAAGTCCAGCCGTTTTCAGCAGCCAGCTCTCGAATCCGCAACCTCACCAATCCCATGCTTGACAAAGGGCAAGTATTTGCCTTATGATAATTAGATATTAAAGGGCGATCGTCCAGGCTTTAGAAACTGAAGGGCGATCGGTCAACTAGACAAACTCCCAGGAAATGAGAGACATCTAGTGAAATCAGATGCGATCGCTATGATATCAAAAAAACACTCCAAAGCCAAGCAGATGCAATTCACTTAAATCAATTTTGCTATTATTTAGAGATTCATGCCTAAAAAATTCGAGAATTAAAAAGCCTGCTGCTAAAAGCTGGGTTTAGATATCGCTCTGGTAAGGGAAGCCATACTAAATGGTTTCATGCACTTCTAGCGGAGCCAGTTATTTTATCCGGCAATGATGGGGCTGATGCTAAGCCTTACCAAGAAAGAGATGTTAGCCTGTCCCTGCAAAAGCTAGAGGAAATTCGAGAGAGGAACAATCATGATGAAATATCGCTACACTATTTTAATTCAATGGTCGGAAGAAGATAATTGTTTCGTTGCCAGTCTTCCAGAGTGGGGGCATTTTTGTCACACTCATGGAGATACCTATGAACAAGCTCTCAAGAATGCCAGAGAAGTGTTAGAACTATTAATAGAATCTTCTGAGGAAGAGGGGAAAGCTTTACCAGAACCTCAAACCCTTAGCAAACTGTTACAGTTAGTCTGATTAATCTGTATCCACATTCCCTCAATTGGCAGAAGATTAGATAAAATCAAGTCGGAGTTTGACTGAAGGACGACAGCAATGAATGTGAAATTAGTTGAATCTTTAGCTCAAATCATTCTATCCCTTTCTGAGTCAGAAAGGCAACTTCTAGAATCCCAAATTCAGATTCCCGAATTATCTTCTAAAAATGCTCCGACACTCCCACAAGATATTTTAGAGTTAAAGAATCGCTTGCAAGCTTTTGAAGCTCAATATCAAATGCGATCGGATGATTTTTATCCGCGCTTTAGGGCAGGAGAATTAGGAGATAGTATGGATTTTTTTGAATGGAGTGTTTTTTATGAAATGTGGAAGGCGGGCGAGCAATAATTCAAATTACCTGAGACTCAACAGAGCTAAAGGAAATGCCCTGAATGGAACTTGAAGAGTATATTAACACGGTCAAGGTTAAAATTAACGCAAGTTCAGCTATTAGCTCAATTGAGATTATTGATGAACGGACTTTTTTGGGTAGGGGATATTTCCGGGCGCGTTTGACTTTGAGCAATAGTGACTTTCTGGAAATTGCTGAGTCTTTTACAATAATTGAGGGGCGTTGTGTGACATTGGGTTATCGGTATCAGTGGATGGATAGCAGCAAACAACGCTTGAGAAAGCGTTGGGATAATGTGACACATTTTCCTGATTTACCCAACTTTCCCCATCATGTACATATTGGTGAAGAATCCAATGTCGAGTCCAGTCAATGTCGCAATATCCGAGAATTGATTGATTTAGTTGAACAGGAAATAATGTTCTAATATCGTACTGCTTGTTTCACGTCTTAGTCCGAATTGTGCTGGTTCTTAGCGCGTTCATCTGCGGTAAAACAAAATCGCCAAAAATCAAACATTACCAACTTCTGCCAATTCAGCAACATTAGCAGAATTTTCTTCATCCCCTGCATCAACCGCAACCGTTAACTTCAATCCCAAAGCCTTCAGCCAACTAGCCAAACCATAAATTGTCGCACTTCCTTCTGGCGACAACAAAGCATCTAACTTTTCCAAATGCAATTTAGCATCATCAGCCGACATATTTGGTTCGCCCAAAGCCTCAAATACATTGCTAAGTGCGAGTTCAAGCAAACCTGGTTGAGGATCGTCGTCTTCCAAATGCGCTGTTAAATAAGCAGCAGCGTGTATTTTATCCTTGAGGGCTTCAATCAGATAGTCCTGATAACTATCGCTCGTTGGCATTTTCGCGTTCTTCATATTCTTTCCAATACTCCTTAGCTTTACGGATATCTTGTTGTTGAGTGCTTTTATCTCCACCGCAGAGGATTAGCACGATTGTTGACCCAAATTGTCCGAAGTACACGCGATACCCAGGCCCAAAGTCAATTTTTAATTCGCAGACTCCTTCCCCAACAGACTTGGTGTTTCCTAAATTCCCTAAGCGAACTCGATCGAGCTTTTGCTCAATTTTAACCACTGCATTCAAATCCCGCAGGGAATTAAGCCACTCTGCGAAAGGATTTCTACCGTCTGGGGTAATATAACGCCGAATTTCCTTGGGTTGTACTTCCATAAAGCCGATCGCACTTACTCATTTATCATCATACGGGCGATCGACCAAAATCAAACATTACCAACTTGGGCCACCTGGGCACAATTAGTAGGGTGCGTCAGTTGGAAAACCCTAATTCTTCGTAATAACCGGAAGACTGACGCACCCTAAAGGCTACAAGCTGCGATTAAAAAAGATCGCCCACAATTAAACATTACCAACTTGGGCCAACTCAGCAACATTAGCAGAATTTTCCTCATCCCCTGCATCAACAGCAACCGTTAACTTCAATCCCAGAACCTTGAGCCAACTAGCCAAAGCATAAATTGTCGCAATTCCGTCTCCCGACAACAAAATATTTAACTTTTCCAAATGCAATTTAGCATCATCAGCCGACATACTTGGTTCGCCCAAAGCCTCAAATACATCTCTCAGGGCTTTTCGCATAATTTTTAATTCCAAATCTCCTTCTTCTTCCTCAAAAATCTCTGTGAGGTAAGCAGCAGAAAAATTCGGATCTTTGAGAGATTTGATTTTCAACGGATGGTAAGGGACACTTTTAGGCATTTTCTTGGCTCCTGTATTCTTCCCAATATTTCTTAGCAGTGCGAATATCTCGCTCTTGAGTGCTTTTATCTCCACCGCACAGCAAAAGCACAATTATTGCTCCAACTTGTCCAAAATAAACCCGGTAGCCCGGGCCAAAGTCAATTTTCAATTCCGAGACACCTTCGCCAACTGAGCGACAATCTCCCAAATTTCCATCGCTAACACACTCCAGCCTTTTCACAATCTTGGCTTTACCCTTAAAGTCGCGGAGAGATTCCAACCACTCATCAAAAGGAACTCTGCCGTCAGGCTGGCTATAACTCTGAATTTCCTTGGGTTGCACTTCCATAATCTCAAGTTTAGCCGATCGCACTCACTCACAATAAAAAATCAAATCTTACCAACTTGGGCCAATTCAGCAACATTAGCAGAACCTTCCTCATCCCCTGCATCAACCGCAACGGTTAACTTCAATCCCAGAACCTTGAGCCAACTTGCCAAAGCATAAATTGTCGCAATTCCGTCTCCCGACAACAAAGCATCTAACTTTTCCAAATGCAACTTAGCATCATCAGCCGACATATTTGGTTCGCCCAAAGCCTCAAATATATCTCTCATAGCTGAGAGCATGATTTTTAATTCCAAATCTCCCTCTTCCTCTTCTCCAAATATTAGAGAAAGGTAAGCAGCAGAATAGTTTGGATCTTTGAGATTGGAAATTTTAAAGGGATGATAGCTATCACTAGCCGGCATTTTGGCGTCTTTCATAATCTCTCCAATATTCCTTAGCTTTACTAATGTCTTGGTCTTGAGTGCTTTTATCCCCACCGCACAGCAGAAGCACGATCGCAGATCCCACTTGTCCAAAGTAGACTCGGTAGCCTGGGCCGCAGTCAATCTTAAGTTCGCAAACTCCTTCGCCAACTGAGCGACAGTCTCCCAAATTACCACTGCTAACCCGCTCAAGCCTCTTGTCAATCCTGATTTTAGCGTTAACATCTCGCAGGGAGCCAAACCATTCGGCAAACGGAACAGTACCATTTTGTCTGATATAACGCTTAATCTCTCTCGGTTGCGCTTCCATAAACTAGATTTTAGCCGATCGCACTCACTCACAATAAAAAATCAAATCTTACCAACTTGGGCCAATTCAGCAACATTAGCAGAAATTTCCTCATCCCCTGCATCAACCGCAACCGTTAACTTCAATCCCAAAGCCTTCAGCCAACTAGCCAAAGCATAAATTGTCGCAATTCCGTCTCCCGACAACAAAGTATCTAACTTTTCCAAATGCAATTTAGCATCATCAGCCGACATATTTGGTTCACCCAGAGCCTCAAATACATCTCTGAGCGCTTTTCGCATTATTCCTAATTCCAAATCTCCTTCTTCTTCCTCAAAAATCTCTGTGAGGTAGCCAGCAGAATATGCCGGATCTTTGAGCTTTGAAATTTTATAGGGATGATAAGGTAAACTCTTAGGCATTGTCATTGTCTTAACTCCTATAATCTGTCCAGTATTTTTGGGCTTTGCGGATATCTTGCTCTTGAGTGCTTTTATCCCCGCCTATCAACAAAAGTACAATTGTTTCTTCTACTTGTCCAAAATAGACCCGATAGCCAGGGCCGTAATTTATCCTCAACTCACAGACACCTTCTCCCAAAACGCGATAATCTCCAAGATTGCCTTCCTGAACTCTATCGAGTCGTCCGTCAATCTTAAATTTTGCCTTGAGATCGCGGAGGGAGTCTAACCACTCCGAGAAAGGAACTTTGCCGTCTGGTGTCGTGTAACGCTGAATGTCCCTGGGTTGTACTTCCATAAATGCGATCGCAACTACTCGCTCATGATCATAAAGGCGATCGCCCCCAATCAAACCTTCGCAACCTCCACCAACTCAACAGCACTAGCAGAAATTTCCTCATCCCCTGCATCAACAGCAACTGTTAACTGCAATCCCAGAGTATTCAGCCAATTAGCCAAAGCATAAATTGTCGCCATTCCATTCTGTGACAACAAACCATCTAACTTTTCCAAGTGCAATTTAGCCTCATCTGTTGACATATTTGGTTCTCCAAGAGCCTCAAATACCTCTTTCAAAGCTGATGGGAAAATGCCAATATCCAAATCTCCCTCTTCTTGCTCATTCAAAAACAGCGCGAGGTAGCCCGCTGCATATACTGAATCTTTGAGCTGTTCAATCAGAAACGGATGGTAAGGTACACTTTTAACCATTGTCTTGACTCCTGTATTTAATCCAATATTTCTTTGCTTTACCAAAAAATTTGGGTTTAAAGCCCCGTCCTTCTAGGACGAATTCTTCAATAAGTGTGCTACAATGTAGATGGCAAAGCGGTAAAACGCCTAGATAGCCAATGTTGGGTTCTCCCCATCCACAATGCTCAGCTACGTGCGACATAGTGTGGGAAAGAGAAACAAAGAATCGATCAAATCGTTTCAAGCGCGGTCGGGCAGTCCGTGTATGCTTGCGGAGGGTAAAGTCATTGGACTCCCTGTGAAACAAGAATCCTCACGCCTTCAGGCAGAGGAGTGTCAAGTAACGCTGAATGTCCCTGGGTTGTACTTCCATAAATGCGATCGCAACTACTCGCTCACGATCATAAAGGCGATCGCCCCCAATCAAACCTTCACAACCTCCACCAACTCAACAGCACTAACAGAACCTTAACCCTGATTCTAGCGACGATCGCACGCCAATATTGCAGCCACCCGATCGCCACTTGACTTCATGCGCTACAATTATTAAGAAATCTTTAGTTAAATCCGTTTAACGTCCCAGACGCATTATGAGTCTTCCCATTCGCAACGTTGCTATCATTGCTCACGTCGATCACGGCAAAACCACCCTTGTGGATGCTCTCCTCAGACAGTCCGGGGTCTTCCGCGAAGGGGAAGAAATCCCAGATTGCGTCATGGACTCCAATGACATCGAGCGCGAGCGTGGCATCACAATCCTTTCCAAAAATACCGCTGTCCGATACAAAGAAACCCTGATCAATATCGTCGATACCCCCGGACACGCCGACTTCGGTGGCGAAGTCGAACGAGTTCTCGGCATGGTAGACGGTTGCTTGCTAATCGTAGACGCTAACGAAGGCCCGATGCCGCAAACCCGCTTCGTGCTCAAAAAAGCCCTGGAAAAAGGACTGCGCCCGATCGTCTTTGTCAACAAAATCGATCGCGATCGAGCAGACCCCCACAAAGCAGTCGATAAAGTTTTGGATCTGTTCCTCGAACTAGGTGCTGACGACGATCAGTGCGAATTTCCCTACCTCTTCGGTTCCGGCTTAAGCGGTTACGCCAAAAAACACCTCGAAGACGAAGGGCTAGATATGAAGCCCCTCTTTGAAGAAATCCTAGACCACGTACCACCCCCAGTCGGCGACCCCAACAAGCCACTACAACTGCAAGTAACCACCTTAGATTACTCAGATTACGTCGGTCGCATCGTCATCGGTCGCATCCACAACGGCACGATTAGAATCGGTCAACAAGCAGTTTTAATCACAGAAAGCGGCGCGCTTGTCAAATCAAAAATTAGTAAATTGATGGGCTTTGATGGCCTGAAGCGGATTGATATCGCAGAATCTTCTGCTGGTAATATTGTCGCCGTTGCCGGTTTTGCTGATGCGTATATTGGCGAGACAATTACCTGTCCCAACGACCCGCAAGCACTGCCTTTAATCAAGGTAGACGAACCAACTTTGCAGATGACTTTCTCTGTGAACGATTCGCCGTTCTGCGGTCAAGAAGGTAGTTTGGTAACATCGCGTCAAATTCGCGATCGACTAATGCGAGAACTCCAAACCAACGTCGCCTTGCGCGTCGAAGAAACCGAATCTCCCGACAAATTCCTCGTATCCGGCCGTGGCGAACTCCACCTCGGAATCCTGATCGAAAATATGCGTCGCGAAGGACACGAATTCCAAGTATCCCAGCCGCAAGTAATCTTCCGCGAAGTCGGCGGTCGTCCCTGCGAACCCTTTGAATGTTTGGTGTTAGACGTACCCGAAGAAGCAGTCGGCGGCTGCATCGAACGCCTCGGTCAGCGGAAAGCAGAAATGCAAGATATGCACGTCAGCAGCACCGGCCGCACCCAAATCGAATTTTCAGTCCCCGCTCGCGGTTTGATTGGATTCCGAGGCGAGTTTATGCGCTTGACTCGCGGCGCTGGAATTATGAACCACAGCTTCCTCGACTATCGCCCCCTCGGTGGAGAAATTATCTCCCGTCGCAACGGAGTATTGATTTCCTTTGAAGAAGGAACTGCAACTACTTATTCACTGAAAAATGCTGAAGACCGCGGCGTATTTTTCATTACCCCCGGAACCAAGGTTTACAGAGGGATGATTATCGGAGAAAACAACCGAGATGAAGACATGGAGCTGAATATTTGCAAGTCGAAGCAGTTGACAAACCACCGCGCCTCTGGCGGTGAAGAATTGGCGCAATTGCAAGCACCAATCGACATGAGTTTGGAGCGTGCTTTGGAGTACATCGGTCAGGATGAATTGGTGGAAGTAACACCGAAATCAATTCGCTTGCGCAAGTTGTCCAAGAAGTTGGTCAAACGCTAAAATAAATTAAGGGCTGGCAATTTTGCCAGCCCTTATTGTCAACTTCAAACTACTCTATTTAAAAGCAATATTAATCATTTTAACTCAATCAAAAATAGGTAAAAACGATGTCAACAGTTTATCGTTTAAAAGCCAGCGAACTAGATAGTAACTTTTTAGAACAAATCAAAGCGATTTTTGGAGACAAAGAGATTGAAATAAGTGTTTCAGAATGCGATGAAACCGAATATCTTTTGAAATCGGAAGTCAATAAAAACAAACTGTTGAAAGCTATTGAAAATGTTAAAGACAGGCAAAATTTAGTTGAAGTCGATCTACAGGATTTGCAATGAGCAGAAGAATTATTTTTGAATCTTCTGCTTTTGCAGATTTTAATGAATGGGCAAAATTAGACAAAAAGATTTATCGCAAAATTGTAGAATTGATTAAAGATATAGACCGATCGCCCTTTGAAGGATTGGGCAAACCTGAACCTCTGAATACGAGTTAAGTGGTTTTTGGTCGCGGCGCATTGATAACGAACATCGTTTGGTTTACCAAGTTACGGAGATCGAAATTGCGATCGCAGCTTGTAAGAATCATTACAGTGAATAGTATATTTGATGGCTCTGAACGCACGCGCAGTCAGCAAGCGCGTTTTTCCCTTAAATACTTCGTTACACTTCGTAGAAGTAGTCAAAAACCCGGTTTATTTCGTATCTATGCCTAACTCCCGACAGTCAACTCAGGACTCTTCAGAAGACTGTAGCTGTGAGGCGGGGATTTAAACAAGAGCCGGATTTGAAGCTTTAAGGATCGAAAACTTAATAACTTAAGCACCTCCTACATTCCTCTCTCTTGTAAGTTACGAGATCGAACTTCTGAGGCGGTAATACTTCAACAGCATTACTTTTAGCTACTTACTAGAGGTGGGCATAACATTGGTGTCAACTTAAGTACCGCAGCACTCTAAGATCGTATAGACTCGCAGTTAATCTGGCGATCGCCTTGAGTAGCCGATCGCGATTATTCGAGCAATAATGCTTAGCTAACGCTAATTGGGCGATCGGTATGTTTTAATTTATATTTGAGCAAAATCCAAACAAAATCAGCCATGAGTCCAAAATCCATAGCCGTAATCAACTTCAAAGGCGGAGTCGGGAAAACCACCGTCACTTGGAGTCTAGGAAATATTATATCCCAAAACACAGACCTAGAAGTCCTAATGTTAGACCTAGACCCGCAAATGTCCCTCACAGAGGCGATCGGGCTTAACGAAAATACAGGTCATTTAGATGATAAGTTTGGTAAGTGGTACGAAAAATCTCTCAAACACAGACTGACAATTTACGACGCCCTCGAAGTCTTTAAAAAAGCCGGACAGAACTTTAAATTTCCCGTTGGATTCGACACCATTTATCAGGTTGACGAACAGTTACATTTTGTCCCTTCAGTCGAAGAATTGTATTGGTTAGACTTAGATGGATTTGAGGGGAAAAGTGTTAAAGATTTCATCCGCCAATTCATCGGCAAAATCGCCAACTCTGCCAATCTCCCCAAATACGACTTGATGCTGTTTGACTGTTCACCTTCCTTCAGTCTCCTCACCTACAGCGTACTCTCTTGCTGCGACTTAATATTGATTCCCGTCAATCCCGATTATTTTGGTTCTAGAGGATTGAGTTTAGTTTTAAACTCGCTCCAAAAGCGGATTGAACCTTACCCGTTTCCCAAGATTGCAGTCTTTATGAATAAAGCTAAAATCTATGGAGGATTGCTGACAAATGAAGTTCAGTTTTATATGAGAGAAGTCAAGAGACTTTGCGCTGAAATATCAAAAGACAATAACATAGAAGTCAGATTTTTGGAATCGACGATTCGGGAAAGCGTCGGGCTAAAGCGAGCGATTAATGAGGGAGAATTGCCGCGAGAATTGGTGAGAGAATTTGAGCAACTTTGGCGCGAGTGTGAGGAGTATCTAAAAAAATGATTAGAAAAGATATTTTGGCTGCTACTGACCAAGAAAGTGGAGGGTTAGTTGATGAAATTGGCGAACTTAAGGAAATCTTGCGCGAGGTTTCTAAGAAATTAACCAGGATTGAGACTCAAGTCAAGCGGGGAGTGCTTTCTGCTAGGTCTAAAAATTCTGAATTATCTACTGTTACTGATGTTGCTAAACCTGCTAATTTATCGACCGAAAATGTTCTCGAAGCTTATGAAGAACTACGTTTACAAGCTAAAAATGGTAATGAAGAAGAGGTGAAGCAAAAATTGTCGGCGATGAGTGCAACTGACTTGAACTTGATGTGTTGCGAGTTAGGGATGCCGCCCAGCAGCAAGAATCCGTCCCGCAAAAAAATGTTTGAGCTAATTATTGGTAGAATCAAACAAAGTTTGAGGCTGTCACGGCATATCGATCGCCAAACACTGTGAATGGGGCATTGGGAATGGGGCATTGGGAATAGTTTGGAGTTAGAATTTGCCATATCTCCCTAGCACTTTAAGAAGTCGGGGATACGAGGACTGAAGACTGTGAAGATTTAAAAGTAAGGAGATGATATTGACAAAATGCGTTTGCATAAATTATTGCGACTCTGTTCGATCGCCCTAATCACCCTAACACTCACAATCACCGTATTTTTGAGACTTCACAGCCCTCCGACAACCGCAGCCCAAAAACCAAGGATACTGTCATTTACAGCCCTTCAAAGGCGCGGCAGCGAGGTGAGAAACAGTTTATTTGCGGTCAACGCTACCAATTCTGCTCGCCGGGAGCTTGCACCCAACATAGATGTTAGTTATACCCTAGTTTGGTCGCCCAAGGGCGATCGTCTAGCTTTCGTTAGCGGAGACACGGACATTTATACAGTCAATGCTGACGGTTCCGGGCTAACTAAACAGTTTGCTGGGGAGTTTTGCAAAGCAGCTAATTTTAAAATAGCTTGGTTTTCCAACAGCCAGAAACTTGTTTTTGCTCGTTCCTGCGACGGTTTTACGTCAGATTCTCCCGGAAGTCAATCACTTTATACAAGTGACATTTCTGGCATTCAAGGAACTAAATTAGTTCGGGATTGGGAAGTAGGAGGAGAGCCGCCTAAAACAGAAATTTCATCTAGTTTTTATCTTTCACCGGACGGCGAGGAGGTAGCATTTGTCAAGGATAAAAATATCTACAAAATGAATGCCGATGGTTCGGGCATGACTAAATTAACTCAAAGTCCCGGCGAGTATACATCCGGCGGTAGCGAACTTGTCTGGTCTGGCGATCGCACAAAAATCGCTTTTTTCTCCGGTACCTATCCCCAACAGCAAATTTACACGATTAATGCCGACGGAACCAATCTCAAAAATTTGACAAACAACCCGCAAAATCAAGTATACAGCGTCAAGCTGCTTTGGTCGCCCGACAGCAGCCGGATTGCTTACTATCAGGGCAAAGCGGGCGATTTGAGCGGGGAAAAGCAGGATATTTATGCGATCGATATTAACGGCCCAACCGCCAAGAACCTCACCCAAAAACTAGGAAACTACGATGCACTTTCCTGGTCGCCCGACGGCAAACTTATCGCCTTTGCCACCGGAGACTTCAACCAGCAAAAACTATACACAATAAATGCTGACGGCAACCATCTAAATCAACTAGCTACTCGGCTCGAACCGTCGGCAATCAATGAATTAGCTTGGTCTTCTGACAGCCGGCAAATTGCTTTTACATTTAATGAAATCAAAGAAGACAAAAGCAATTTGTATGTAATTAATCGCGACGGTTCAGGATTGACTAAATTGACCAACGACAAGGATTTAAATGCTGGTCTTCCGGTTTGGCAACCGCAGTAAAATTATGTAGGATTTATATCGGGTTCGATCGATTGGCATACACAATAAAAACGGCTAGTAGTGCGGCCTGGTGTCCGCTTTCATTGCGGGCTAAAGCCCGCACTACGAACCTGGCTTAATTATTGTATTTGTTCGACTGGAGATGATATTAGATCGTTTCCGATAGAACTTTTGTCAAATGGGAGCCGATGCAATAATCTTTTTCTCCTTAAATTGTTGGTGAACTTCCAATTCATGTCCTTGAAGTTCCTCGTGTTTTTCATCCTGCACCTGTTTGTCAATTTTGGGCAACTTTAGAATCGCCCCAGCCAAAACCCAGTAATAAACAGATACTGGATCTACATCCAGCGGATAGTATTGAGGATTGATCGTAATAAATGCCACAAATACCCAAAAACTAGCTCCATAACTGCGCAAACTTTTGTCCTTGACAGAACGATAAGCTTTAAAAGTTAGAAAAGCTAAGTGTAAAAGCATGATTTGAAAAGCTATCATTCCCGGATAACCAAGTTCGTACATCAACTTAGGTTGAAAAGTTTCAATTAGCTGCGTGAAACCAAATATCCGCGTGGAATTAGTCGCTCGTCCCACACCTCTACCGAGAGGTTTGTCAATGATAAAGTTGTTACTCTGCTCGAATTGATTAAACAGAAACTGCTGTGGTGGTGCAGCATTCCAACGGTTAACAAAACTCTCCCGCCGCTGCTCAATAATTCCTGGGTTAATTGCTGCACCGATAAAGAGCAGAATCGCTAGTCCTGCGCCGATGGGAATAAATCGTTTTAGATTAACTAATTGACCAGTCAGAATTAGCAGGATAGCTGTGGAAACTGGAACCATAATTAATGCAGCTCTTTGACCGGAAATAACGGCATTTGCAAATACTAATGCCATACCAAACAAACCGATAAGTCGCCACCAAAATGAAGGATCGCAAAAGGCAGAAGCAAAGGTTAAAAAAGCATTAGAAATCAAAAACCACGCCCACTGCCAAGGTGCTACAAAAGTTCCCGGCAAGCGGATAAACTTGACTTCTGGACTGAATACCAGAGAACCGCCGACAAAACATCTAGCTTGCAGCGTTGCTTTATATAATTCTTCTCCGCTCATTCCTCTGGTACCGGCGCATCTTCCGCTTTGCAGCAACAGGTACTGAATCAAACCGAGAATGCAGCAAACGATCGCCAAAACTACGTGCATTCTACTAAAAAACACCAAATCCTTCTTAGTGCGGAGCAGATAATAGGTACAAGCAATGAGCGGTATGTAACCTATCAATACTTTTAAGCCGAGAATTGCTTGCAAAATGGGTTTGTCGCCCTTCATTGGGTTGAGTTGCATCTCCCCGTTGACAAAAATTAAAGTCAGCATTGCCATCATCAACAGGATGCTGAAGGTAGAAAGCATTTGTTTGGGAATGAACAGGGGCAACTGTTTCTTTTTGCAGCTTTGAATTAGGGCGATCAGAGCTGGTATATAGAAAGCATCTTTGGCTACTTGAAATGCAGCATTGCCGCCGCCAATTGCGTAGGTAATTGTACCACTGAAAGGCAGGTAAATTAGAAAAGCCCACAAAGCTTGACGGGGGTATTTGTAGGAAAGCAGCAAGATGGCTACGGCTGCGCCTCCTGCAATTGCAATCTTAGGGCGGGCAACGAACAACAGGGAGATGCTGATAGCAGCGCTGATTAAGCAGCTTATGACGATCGCCTGCACTAATTCATTGCGCTTTTGTGAAGTTTTGCGTTTTTGAGCAGCGACTTCTTTTTTGCTGAGGGCTGTGGTTTTGTCGCTCTGCTTGTGTTTGGATTTTTGGGATTTGCGCTGGGTTTTCAACATAACTTTTAGAAGGCACTTATGTAGAAGGCTGAATGCACTAGGATGTAGAAGGCTAGAGATTTAGATGATAGAAGGCAGAATCCAGAAGTGTTGAATGCTTATTAAGAGGATTCTAAAAATAGATACACGAATCCTATCAACTGCTGATTTTAGCAATTAAATACGATTTCCTTAAACCAGTGAATATAGC